>JAKSDJ010000842.1 GCA_022360155.1 Chloroflexales bacterium
AGAGTTGCGAACGCGGAAATTGTTGTGCGCGGAGTGCTTTCGCTGTGCATAACAAGCCATCGAACTCGCGCCAGGTATAAGGTCGAGCCGTGCGACGTTGCGTCGTTTCGTCCAATTTTCGATCATCCCCCAACGCTTCCTCACGGAAAGTGTTTATGTTGTTGGTGATCATCGTGATCGACTTCATCACCATAAAATCGACTGCGCCGCCGCCGTCGCCACTGTCCTTGAAACATCGACGCGCCAGCTTCTTGGCGTTTTTGAGTAATTGATCGACCAAATTGCGCAGGAAAAAGATCGGTGTTGCTTCTTGGGCAATCACAACCCCTGCCGATAGGCCAATTTGTGGGATATAGCCTGTATGGTTATGCCGAGTCTCTCCATTATAGCGATCGACAATTGTACGGACTTTATCACTATCCCTCATTGACCTTTCAAAGGATAGTCCAATCGAAAGCGCAATTTCAAGCGCCTTACTGCCGGGGACAATCAATAGTAGATCATCGCCGCCAATCGTCAAAATTTCAAATGGATGGACCCATTCCGATGTACCGGTGTCCGTGCGCACCTTAGTTGGGCGCAGATGTTCATCGAGAGCGGTAAACACTGCTCGTTCGGCGGCGCAGGTCAACTGTTGCGCTTTTTTGACGTATTCGGCTGGAGTTTTCGTAACGCCCATGTAGCGCGCAACATTATTGCCATCCGCGTAGATCAAACCGATATAGCGACCGGGTTTCGATGCCTGGGCGATTTCGCCGACATCCTGGGCCGCCTCCACAGTGATTCCGCGTTGATTCAAATCTTGACACGCGGCATTGTAAGCAACAACTGAAGGATGGCGAAGAAAACGGGTTTCCCAGGGATCTGGAAATGGGTTTAACTTCCAGTCGAAGACCTCGGTAAACCACTCGTGCGCTTTATCAGGTCGCTTCACCTTCCGGCCAATATAAGCCTTGCGCGCTGATGATTCGCTCAATGTCGGATTGTTCGGTAATGGCTCAGCGATGACAACAGATGGACGAATATCGCTAGTGGCGCACTTCTCAGCCCAGGGCATCATCGGGTAGAATGGCACACTGCGCGGCTCGCCATGGCTTGCTCGCCCCTCCCGCCTCCGGTAGAACAGCGTTGTCAATAGCGTCACCAGTTCGCCAAAGGTCTTGCGGTTGAAAAAACGCGTCCGCAAGGCTTCTTTCGATCTGTTCTCAGGTTGTATGCCTTCAGGCGGATAGTAGTATTGCTCCAGCAGCTTGCGCTTGCATTCGTCAGACCAATCCTCGACAAAATCTTCAATCCAGTAGTCCAATGGTCTACGTCCATACCGCAATTCCAGCAGGTTGAATGTTTCGCAAATGGCAACACTATTCGCGGTAAGCGTATGTTCTGTATAACAACGTTCAATCTCGGTCGCCAACTCTTGTCCTTTATCTGCCGGCGCAAAAGCCAGGAAACCGCCGCCGCTGGCGTAGATGATCCCCTTCTCGACAAATTGCTTGGGTGAATCAGCACCCCAAAGTTTGGGCAGTTCGACCTCATTCACCCAATCCAACAACGCACTCGCCCCACGGATCTCCGGCAGCTTCGGCGCTTCGAAGACATAGTCCTTGATCTTCGTCGCCCCGCCGTAGACCAGGGCAATTCGGCACCCACCGGTGAGTGCGTTGAGTTCGTCGTTGCGCTTGTACAGCGTCTTCTTCGACGCTGGTGGAGTTGATTGCGTCTCGTCGAATAACTGGCGGATCGCGTCTGTCAGCTTGTCACGATATAGCGTATTATCGTAGTCGAAACAGGCGGCGATTGCCGGTGCAAAGTCACGACTATCGTTCATAGGCTACCTCCCTGCTACCATAAAATCCTTATTCAAGCGCCACGCCAACGCGGCGCCGCCGCACGTCATCACCCCAACGCCTCATCTCGATGCTTTCTATGCCCAAAAACCCTATTCTACTAACATAAACGAAGGTTACGACCAAAAGTAGTGTATGCAATCTGGGAAAATGTGATACAAAATGGCGCTGCCCCTGATCCTAGCCAGCTTCATCCGCCGCGCAGCATCGCGCCCTTGTATGGCGGCAGCGCCGCATCTTCGAGCAGGCGCATGGTTAGACGAATACGCAAGAAGGGCAAATTTAGGGGTAGCGCAAGAGCGCTATCCTGTGTCTGTATGGGAGGCATTGGAACGACCATGGCTTCAGTTTCCTTTCCGTGCAATGAAGCTTGGCGAGCCGTTTTTTGTTAGGCGCCATTGTAACATGCGCTTGCAAGCTAGCAAGCTTTTTTCGTGACAATTGCCCAGTCCCAACTCCCAGCCTGCTAAACGCCGGTCACAACTTCCCTTTGCCCTTCAACTCCAAATAGGTATTAATCAGGCTGACGGTCAGCTTGTCGGCGGGAACGTCGAGGGTGAGCACGCCGTGGCGGTTGAGCGTGTCGAGAATCACCTGGCGCTCGTCAAGCAGCATCTCGGCGACGGCGCGCTGATAGACCGCGGTGCTATCCCGAACCGGCTGCCCGCTCAGATGTGTGATGTTGGGGTCGCTGATGGTCACGCAGAGTGGCAGATGACGCTGGGCCAGACGGCCCAGATTAGCAATCAGCGGGCGGGAGGCTTCGAGGGTGGCTAGGTCGGTGAAGAGTACGATCAGCGAGCGGCGTTTATGCTTCAGGCTCAGGTAACTCAGGGCACGGGCGTAGTCGGCCTCGACGGGTTGGAATTGCACATTGTAGAGCGCTTCCAGCATGCGGTAGAACTGGCTCTTCCCGCGGCGAGGCGCAAGATACGTCCCCACCTCATCGGCAAAGGTCAACATACCGATATGGTCATCCTTGAGCGAGGCGACATACGAGAGCAGGAGCGAGGCATTGATCACATAGTCGAGCTTGGCCAGCTCGCCAATCGGCGGGCGCATCAGCCGCCCGGTGTCAATCACACTCACGACATACTGGCTCCGCTCGGTCTCGAACTCGACGGCGATCGGCTTACCAAACCGCGCGGTGGCCTTCCAGTTGATCCGCCGGAACTCGTCGTCGGTGTTGTATTCGCGCAGACGTTCGAACTCGGTGCCAACGCCAAACATCCGCGCTTGGCGCAGTCCAAGTTCGAACAACAGTCCTTTGCGCGCCAGCAGATCGTATTTGCGCACTTCCAACACATTGGGATAGACCTTCACGTCGTTCGCCGCCTTGTAGCGCGCCTGGCGAATGAAAGTCCGCAACTGGCTGTGGTAGCGCAGATTGATGTCGCCGAAGTTGTAGTCGCCGCGCTGGAGCGGACGGACATGGTAGCGAGCCTCATACACATCGTAGGGAAATAACTCACCGCAAAGGATGACGGCATCGGAGGGGAACTGGTACGGGTATTCGTCGCGAAGCATAAAGCGCAAGCGGCGATCACTACGGTTCGCCATCAGAACCGTCACGAGATTCTCGGCGCCCAGCGAGAGTTTGGTGTCGTTCAGGCGTTCGACCTCAATTTGGTCAGGGCGGGGCGTGAGGATAACGTCGGTGGCGACCAACACGACGACGGCAAAGAAGTAGAACAGAGCCAGCCAGAGCAGCGCCTGGGCGAGGGCGGCCCCAGCGACAAGCAGCGCACCCAGGAGCAGCAGCAGCAGCAGGCGAAGTGTGGGAATCATAGGCAGTCGATGCTGTTAGTAGTGGGCAAGAGCGCCACGCGAATACATCCAGATGCGGCTAATCTCAACGAATCGGTCAACCTAACTGTTTGGCCCGGAATGTAAGCGGCATGCATAGATTTGCTCGTGGTTCCTTGTTGTCACCTCGTACGAAAATGCGGACTATATGGTTCAGTATTCAATGTATTGCCAAAGATTCACTCCACAGAAAGCGGTTGACTGCAACAAGTTGTTCGGCGACAATTTGCTCCATTTGTGTTATAATGTACACGCGTGACCGAGCCAGGGCTCCGAGCTCTGCAGTAAGCTACGCCCCACAACGCTCTTCATTAGAGGAGCTTTTTCCTTATCTTGGCCAATAAACAATTCCTTGGTAATCATAACGTGTTGCTTCTGTCAGCAATACGGGTGTCAATATATCAAAGTATTGATGGAATCTGAAGTTGCTTAGCTTTGTTCGTGGATGATCGCGCCGTGCAAGTGCGAAGGCGGCTAGGTTTGCGAGCTGGATATAGTACGAGTGAGGGGATGCACGCGGAATAGGATCATCCAAGACTCTTGTCACTAAAAGTCTACGAGCAGTATTCCCAGCACATTGACTAGGTACATAATTGAAGGCGCGCATACGACGAGTAAGTCTACGCAGATTGTCATCGTGAGTCCGGTCAGTGAATAGCAAACCGTAATTATCTGCCAAGTTTAGATGACCGCCACGCTCTAAATAATTATGAAATCTCTGGATGAAAAATGTCCATCCAGTCTCAAAAACATCTACGGTTTGGGATTGACCAAGCAGACGATCTTTGCGTATGAAAACGTTTAGGATTCTAATTTGCGGCAATTGCGCTAAAAACTCAAGAACCTCTCGATAAAGACTAAAACGTTGTGGTGGTGTCAAGTTGTATTGGATGTGATGAAAATCGCCGTGCTCATTGACAATCTCCGTCGCGCGAAGAGCTATGCGTTGTGATATACCATAGCGTCGACTGAGGTTTCGACGTAGGTCAAGGAAGCGTTGGAATATCTCATTCCAATGCGTTTCATGTACAATTAGTCCGCTAATTATAAAGAAGGTGCTCTCTCCTACATTCAGACCTGGATCTTCATACTCGTCAGCATAAATGAAATACATATTTCTCCAGAAAGCTGTAACGAGAACCCTATTTGCGATTATAACACAGTTGTACGGTTGGTGAACAAAGGCTATCACAGGAGTGATAGAGCATTTGTGGGCATCGACGGATAGTTCAATACTCCAATGCACATAACTCGACTATGTAATCCATCTTTGTAAAGCGATAAGACGCTATCCGCGCATTATTGCAGGATATCAGAACGTTCCTAACGAAGCAGGACGCCTTCGGCAATGCCCGCCCCAACGTGCTATACTTTCATCAGAATTCTTTGCACAAAATCTGCAGCCATCCGGTGCATCCGCCAACGTTCCACTTGTTCATCGAACATCACTTTGGCGCTTGTCACCGCTATACTATGGAGGTGAGCGATGGCTATCCCTCACAAACGAACCGAACTCTATCCCGGCTTGCCCCTAACCGGCGGCATGCTCGTTCCGGTAAACCGAGAATTGTCGCCGCTGCCCTTGCAGCATACCGATGTGCGGGTTGGCATCATTGGCCCGCTTGCCGATGTCTGGGTGACGCAGCAGTTCCAGAATACCCATACGCGCCCGCTGGAGGCAATCTATGTCTTTCCGCTGCCCGAAGATGCCGCCGTCACCGACCTGACCCTGACGATTGGCGAGCGGGTGATCCGCGGCGAGATCCGCGAGCGCGAGCAGGCCCGACGTGATTATGAACAGGCCCGCGCGATGGGCCAGGGCGCCGCGCTGCTCGAACAGGAGCGTCCGAATGTCTTCACTATCTCGGTTGCGAACATCCAGCCCGGTGAAGCGGTGCAGACGGCGCTGCATTTTCACGACCGCGTCCCTTACGATGATGGAACGTTTACCTTCACCTTCCCGACAGTCGTGCTGCCGCGATACGTTCCGGCTGAACTGGACGCTGTCCCCGACGCAGAGCGGATCACCGCGACGCCACTGCTCCCGAAAGATACCCGCGACGGCCATACTATTAGCCTGCGCCTCGAACTCGACGCTGGTAAGCTGGTCGAACTGAGCAGCCCGACGCATGAAATCGACGTCCAGGGCAGGGTGGGGCGCACCCTCGTGACCCTGCGGCAGGCTGATGCGATCCCCAACAAGGATTTCATCCTGCGCTATCGTGTGGCCGGGAACCAGTTTACCGCGGCGACCTTTACTTACCGGCCTGCCGGTCAACCTGGCACACTGCTGTTGATGCTAGCGCCCAAAGTCGAGGTTACGCCGGAGGAGATCTTTCCGCGCGAATTGCTCTTCGTTTTCGACCGCAGCGGCTCGATGAGCGGGGACAGCATCGTGCAGGCCCGTAATGCATTGCGCGCTTGCCTCCGCGCGCTCAATCCGGGCGATACATTCAATATCTTTCCTTTCGACAACCGGGTCGAGCAGTTTGCGCCCCAGGCGCTCCCTTTTACCCAGAAAAGCGTGGACCGGGCGGATGCCTACCTCGAACGGATCGACGCGCGGGGCGGCACCGAGATCCTGGCCGCGCTACGGATGGCGCTGCAACAGCCGCGCGATCCCGAGCGGATGCGCGTGCTGGTCTTCTTGACCGATGGCGCGGTCGGCAACGAGGACCAGGTGCTGCGTGAGTTGCGGGGTCTGTTGAATGAAGCCCGCGTCTATGCCTTTGGGATCGGTTCGGCGGTGAACCGCTTCTTGCTCGACAAGCTGGCGGAAGTGGGCCGTGGCGTCGTCGAGTATATCTTTCCTGGACAGGCCATCGAAGATGCTGTTCAGCGTTTCCAGAATCGCGCCGCCTTTCCGGTTCTTACCGATTTGCAGATTGATTGGGGCGGCATGTCGGTAACTGATGCGCTGCCCGATCCGCTGCCCGACCTCTATGCCGGTCAGCCGCTGCTGTTGCTGGCCCGCTTCCGTAATCCACAGCCGCGCCAGACCCAGGTGCGGCTGCGGGGGCGCACCCGCCGCGGGTACTACGAGCAAGCGCTGGAAACGGATTGGCCCGCGGCGACGCCGGATCGGGGCGAGCATTGGGCGGCCTTGCCCCGCGTCTGGGCGCGCGCACGGATCGATGCGCTGCTGACCCGTGAACGCTTCGACCCGCGCCAGAAGAGCCAGGTGCGCGACGAGATACTCAGCCTAGCCCTGGAACAGCGTTTGCTCAGCCCCTACACTGCATTCGTCGCCATCGAAGAACGCCGCGCCGAACACGCCGATCGCGCACCCGCCGAAACGGTGCTTGTGCCCATCCATCTACCCCAGGGTACGCACCGCGAGGCCTTCGAAGCGCCGCAGCCTCACCTCCGCGTAGGAGGAATGCTGTACGCTGCCGCGCACCTCTCGGCGCCGCTGCCTGCACCTGCCGGCGGACAGCGTACCAGGGGCATCTTCCACAAGATGAGCCAGGTCATGCGGCAGGGCTTTGACGACCAGGTTGCCGGTATCGAGGCGGGCGCGGCGACATCATTTGATGTCGCCAGTCAGCCGCCCGACATCGCCACGCCGTCGACTACCGTGTCGAATACGCAGCGCTACGAGGCGGCGCTACGCTACCTGGCTCGTACGCAGGGCGTCAGCGGGGCCTGGGCAGAGTCGCCGCTGGCCACGGCGCTGGTGCTGCTGGCTTTCCTGTGCGGCGGTCACAGCGATCGGGCGGGCAAGTTTCGTCCGCAGCTTACCCGCGCGGTGCGCTGGCTGAGTGAGCAGGCTGAACAACTTGATGTTGCCCCGGTTGTGGCCTGGGCGCTGGCCGAACTTGGCGCAGCGACAGGCGCTGCGCCACATCACCATGCGCGTGATGTGGCGCTGGCTCACGCTGCACCGCTCCATGCGATCGATCAGGAATGCCTGGCCTTGGCGCGGGGCGAACGAGCGGCGTCAAAAGACAAGCGTTTGGATATCGCGCCGCTGCCTGGCGATGAGCGGGGGTGGCTAGCGCTGGCGCTGCGGGTCTGGGGTAACCCGGCGGTCAGCCAGGATATTGCGAGTTTGATGGCGCAACACCAACGGCGGGGCGGCAGCGCCGACGGGGCAATCACGCCGCCAGACCAGCGCGCCAACAAGCCCGGCGTTGTCGGCTTCGCCGCGACGGCGGCGGGGGCGATAGCGTGGGCGATGGTAGAACGTTAATAAGGTTGAAACGTTGGCAGGTTAGAACGTTAGCGCGTTGCAGATGCGTCATCTTCTCTATGGAGTGTATTTTGCCCATAGGGACGACCGGCTGGTCGCCCCACACCTTCATAGCGTGATTTTGGATGGCGCGGCGGTATAATGACAAACAGACAGATGCTGCTGATCGGATTATGCTGCGCAAGGCACGCGCAGCAGTACTCCTGCGCTTTTGAGGACATCGCAGCCCGACACTGGACGAACTGCGCCAGATGACACTTGCGAAGCAAGTTCATGTGCTACAACATGCGGAGATACGAGCGCTGCACCCACACGCAGAGGAGTTGATCCGATGACAACAGTAAAGCCTGAGCAGGTTCTCGATCTCGCTCGCCAGCTTTCTCCGGCTGACCAATGTTGGTTGGCGCTGCAACTTCAGAAGTATCTGGAGGCAACATTGCCTGATCAGGCCACGCTTGATCAGGCGGTAGAGTTATACTTGGCCAATGCGTGCAGCCTTGGGCGTGCCGCTGAACTCGCTGGCGTCACACGTTGGGATCTGCTGGATGCACTGCAGGCACGTGGTGCGATGCAATACCCTGGTAACACCCGCTCGGCTGACGAGATAGACGATCTGGCGGAGCGATTGGAGCAGCAAGGTATCTTGTGACGATAGCGAGTGACACCAATATTCTCAGCTTGCTTGCCGCTGCAAATGCCTTTGGCGAACTGCAACGGCTTTTTGTACGCTCGACGCTGAGTATTCCTCCAGCCGTTCGTGGCAAGCTTCAGATTGCGGTTGAGCAAGGGAGAGCCTATCTCGACATCCCGGTCACTGCGATTGCAGTAAGCGAAATCGCTGTTCTTGTATTGACTGATGAAGAGCGTACGTTGGCGTCCACCCTCCCGCGAAGACTCAATTTGGTTCCTCCAAATTCCTGAGTTGCTAGATGAGCAGCATCAAGGGCTATTTTTCTTCGGATGCCGGCCCGATGGCGACGGTTTCAGCGTACACATCCAGAATTACAACGCCTCAACTACTCTATGGCGCATCGCAATGATCATTCTCGGGCAATTTCGTGATGTCGAAGTGCATTGCGGCAACTGTGAATTTAATGGTACGGAGTGGCTTGAACATTTGAATAAACAGGATAGATCACAACAATGGGCTATGGCGTACTTGCCAGCAGCAACTGCCTTAATCCTAATAAACCTGCTAAATCTATCCCAGGAATGTTTCCCCTCCACTCTTCGACAATCACCAAAAAACCGCGCCGTGCTGCTACAAAAACGCCTGAAAGCAGCGCGACGCGGTTCTTTCCGCTACGATTCGCCTGCCGCTCGCTCAATCAACGTCGAACTGAACGCCCTGCGCTAATGGCAGCTCGGTTGACCAGTTGATAGTGTTGGTTTGGCGCCGCATGTAGGCTTTCCAGGCGTCCGATCCCGACTCGCGTCCACCGCCGGTCTCCTTTTCGCCGCCGAATGCACCGCCGATCTCGGCGCCACTGGTGCCGATGTTGACGTTGGCGAGCCCACAGTCTGATCCGGCAGACGACAGAAACCGCTCGGCGGTTAGCAGATTGGTCGTAAAGATCGAACTCGACAGACCCTGTGGCACGCCATTCTGGATGGCAATGGCTTCGTCGAGCGTCTCGTATTCCATGACATACAGAATCGGGGCGAACGTCTCGTCGCAAACCAGCGGCGTCTGTTGCGGCATTTTCACGATGGTCGGCTCGACGAAATGCGGCCCTTTTTCAGGCAGCCGCTTGCCGCCGACGAGGATTTCGCCGCCCTGCGCACGGGCCGCATCCAGGGCGGCCATCATGCGGTCGACGGCTGCTGCGTTGACCAGCGGCCCCATCAGGACGCCGTCCTCCAGCGGGTTGCCGATCGGAACCTGCCGATATGCTTTCACCAGGCGGTCGGTCAGCTCCCCAGCGATGCTTTTCTGGGCGATCAGGCGGCGCGTCGTGGTACAACGCTGCCCAGCCGTGCCAACTGCGCCGAAGAGGGTTGCGCGCATGGCAAGGTCGAGATTGGCGTCTTCGGCGACGATGACGGCGTTGTTGCCACCTAACTCTAGGATGCTACGCCCAAGCCGCCGCGCGACTGTCTCGGCGACATAGCGCCCCACCTTGACCGAGCCGGTGAAACTGATCAGCGGCAGGCGCGGGTCGTTGATCATGCGCTCGCCAATGGCCTGGTTGTCACCGATGGTTAGCGTAAACACGCCATGCAATCCGTGATCGGCCATCACCCGGTTGGCAATGTGCTGGACCGCAACCGCGGTTAGCGGCGTTGTCGGCGAAGGCTTCCAGATCATGGTGTTGCCGCAAACAGCGGCGATCGCGGCATTCCAGGCCCAGACGGCAACCGGGAAATTGAACGCGGTGATGATCCCAATCGGCCCCAGCGGATGCCACTGCTCGTACATGCGGTGCCCTGGGCGCTCCGAGTGCATGGCCAAGCCATATAACTGGCGCGAGAGGCCCAGCGCAAAATCGCAAATATCGATCATCTCTTGTACTTCGCCCATGCCTTCGGTCTTGATTTTTCCCATTTCCAAGGATACAAGCTCGCCCAGCGGCTCCTTGTATTCGCGGAGGGCAATCGCCAAGTCGCGCACCACTTGGCCGCGCTGCGGGGCTGGCGTCGAGCGCCAGGAGCGGAAGGATTCGGCGGCATTGTTCACCACGGTATCGTAGACTTCTGCGGTCGCCTGCATCACGCTGGCAATTGGCGCACCATCATTCGGGTTGTATGAAATGAGTTCTTTGCCGTTAGGGTCGCTGATCCAATTATCAGGCCTGCTGCAAGCGCCGGGATTCACATCTTTTAGACCTAGTTTTTCGAGTAACGCTTTCATGGTTTAGCCTCTCCACTTGCCATACTGTCAACTGTTCCGTTTTAGTCGGATTGGGGGCGTGTCACATTGTCAGAACTCCATTGTACCATTACGACAACGCACCGCATGCAGCGCTGCCGCGTCGCTTCCAGTTGCACACGGTGGTGCGCTCCTGCGCCTCCGCGCCTCATTTCTGCGTATCCTCGCTTCGACTGCGTCCTCATCTCTGCGCCTCCTCTCGCCTCTTCTTGCGTATAATGTAACCAGATCAAACCTGAAGGAGTCAGTGTTATGAAGACGATTTACTGCACTCGCTGTGGAACCGCGATGGATCAGCGTTTCGTCGAAGGGCGTATGCGGGAAGTCTGCCCGCATTGCGGCCATATTTTCTACCGGAACCCAGTTCCCGCCGTTGGCGTGGTCGTTTCCTTCGACGGCGATGTTGTGTTGGTGCAGCGCAAGTTCGAGCCGCGGGTTGGATGTTGGGGCTTACCCGCCGGCTATATGGAGCTTGGCGAGAGCGCCGAAGAGGCGGCTACACGCGAGTGTCACGAAGAAACCAGCCTGCTGGTGCAAATCAACCACCTGCTGGGGGTCTACTCCTACGGGGCGGGCGACTTTAGCGGCTTGGTGATCATCTATGCCGCCACCGTGATGGGCGGTGAACTGCAGGCGGGCGACGACGCGATGGAGGTTGGCGTCTTTGGCGTCGATGCCTTACCGAACCCGATGGCTTTCCGCACCCACCTGCAAGCTATCGAGCGTTGGCGGCAACAGGAGCGTCTGGCGACCGGCCCAACCGACGCCCTAGTTCAACCTGAGCGCGGTGTGTTAGTCCGCCGCGCCCACCGTGAGGACGATCAGCGTATCCTCGAACTCCTGACGCTCGTACCGCAACACGATTACTCGAGTGAGGAGATGGAACTGGCTGCCGCTGCACTCTTCCACGACCGCCTCAACGACCCGGATCGGCCCATTCTGGTGGCGGAGGTCGATGGCGCCGTCGCTGGGTTTGCCGCGCTCGCTTTTCGCCAGACCTTCACCGGCTGGCATGCCGCAATCGACGATCTTGCGGTCGACTCGGTCTATCGGCGGCGTGGGCTGGGCCAGGCTCTGGTCGAGGCGGCGTTTCGGCTGGCCCAGGCGCGTAACTGCCGCACGCTGCATATCGATACCGCGCAGGGCAGCCCGGAGGCCCAGGCATTCTACCGCGCCTGTGGCTTTGCTGAGGGCCGAGTGGCAACGCTGTGGGTCGGGTAGGGAGGCGCATTAGCTTCGGATATCTTGCTGCAATACCGAATCAATCAGCCTCTTCGCGGCGCCGGCAGCGAATCCAGCATGGCTCGATTTGCTCGACTGGCGTGTCGAAGAGACCCAGTTGCGCATCGAGGCGGAACAGTTGGGCGAAGTCTTGCGGCGCGAAGGCTTTGCGCAGCCGCACCGCGTACGAGCTGACTAAGACCTGGAGGTAGTGCTCGACATCGTAGTCACGGGCATCTTCGAGCGTTGCGCGGTCGAGCAGCGGCGAGGATTCTTCCCGCCGCGCAACGTTCTCGTCTTCGCGCTGGTGATCAGCCGCGTCGCCATCATCGTCGGGCAGCCAGACATAGGTTCCGCCCTTTTTCCGATAATAGCGGACCCGCTCGCCAGGCGTCCAATGCGTGCGCCCTGCCGCCAGCAGCGCTTCGTACTGCGCTTCGCGCTGAGTAGTGCGAGTGGACTGATAGACATCAGACGCCTTCGAGAGCCGCACCCGCGCCGCCAGGGCAGCGGCAGGCAGGGCACGGCTGCGCAGGGCGTCTACCGTTTCGAGATAGACCTGGCGCAACCCGGCGATATCGCCAGTCATGGTATGGCGCAGCGCCGCGCGCAGAAACTGCTCGCCGAATGGTTCGGAACGGCTGGAACGTAGCGCCACACCGCGCAAAATAAGCTCGCCGCCGTATTTGAGCAGCGCGTAATTCTTGACCTCGTGGCTGAACATTGCCCGGTACCGCCCCTCGTACTCCAGGCGGATTCGCGGCGGAAGGGTGGCGCTGACCGCTGCAACCAGGTCGCGTTCCTGCGATTCGGTCCAACCTGGCGGAACGGCGAAAAAGACGCCGTCGGTATCGGCCTCGATCAGCGCCATGCCGCGCTGGCGCAACTCTTCAACCACGTGGGCGAGCATTTCGCGCCCCCGCCGGGTCACCTCATCGGCGGCATAGCTGTCGGCGAAGAGCGCCATCGTGCCGGCGCCCATATAGCCGTACGCCGCATTGATGATCAGCTTCATCGCGGCCTGCATCGAGTCGTGATGGCCCGCTTCCAATGACCCCGGCGCGGCGGCGCGGGCCGCTGCCTTGTGCTCCAGGCGCAGGTCGGTGAGCCGGCTCACCAGGTAAAGCAGAACGCCCAACCGGTCACAGGCCGGACCAATCTGAAAGGTGCGCATCAGTGAGGGGTACAGCGACGCAATATCGGCCTTGACGACCTGTTCGGCGACACCCGTCGCAAACAGGTGAACCGCGCCGCCGGCATGAGGACCGGAAGCCTGGTTCGTGACCCGATTGGGCAGCGCTGCCCCCGCGTGCAGATAGGCGCGCACCAGCATTGGTTCGAGGATGCCCATCGCCGGGCCGGCTGAAACGACGCGCTCGTAGGGGCGCGGCGCCATGCCCGCCAACGCGAAGGGCGCGCCCAACAAGCGCCGCGATAAGCCGTCGACTTCAGCCACATCATCGAACGCGTAGCGGCGCACCAGCGCTGGGTTTTGCCGGTAAGTCGCAAACACATCGGCGCCGGCAAGATAGACCCGGTCGGTCGCAGCGATGCCGAAGTAGCGAGCAACATCTTTCAGGCGGTGGCTGGGCATATCACGAGTCACAAAATCGTGGCGGCGGACGGCGTCGAGCGTGTCGACCAATTCGCGACCGGCCACGCGATAACGGGCTCGTGGTTGAGCATATCCGCTTCCACCGGGCATTTCGTTGTACCGTTCGAGCAGCGTTGGCCCGCCTACACGGCCCAGCGCGAGTGGAATTCCTAGCGCATCGGCGCGGGCGACGAGAAAAGGCAGATCGAAGCCGAAGAGGTTGTGGTTCTCGATCACGTCCGGGTCGCGTTCGCAAATCAGGCCGCAGAGTCCAGCAATCAGGTCGGCTTCGTCGGCGGGTGCAGGCGCGTCGAGCGTGGTGGCTAGACCACGGTTATCACGGACGGCGACCATAAAGATCCGTCCTCGTTGCGGATCGAGTGCGGTCGTCTCAAGGTCGAGTTGGAGCCGGTGCAAGTCGTCGTAGGCCAATCCCCGAAAATAGACCCGTCCAGTCAGCATCAGGTATTGCTCGACCGGCCCAACGCGGTAGTAGGCGTCTTCCAGGTCGTAGAGGCTGCGTATGGTTCGACCTAGGCGTTGCTCAGCGCCCATCAGGATTCTGCGCTCGAGTGCGCGCCCGCTGCGGGCGAACAAGAGGTAGCGATAGGCGCCGGGCGCTCCATCGAGCATCCGATACCAGGCCAGACCATCGCGCTCGGCCAATTCTGTTTCGGAGACTAGGGATGCGCCGAGGTGGGTCAGATCCTGCAAGCTGGTGGCAAACAGCCAGGGCGTGAAGCGCTCACGGCTGTGCAGCACCCGCCCGTCTACCCGCCGCCACACGACCGCCCGGCCCTCGTGGTTGGCCCACACCGAGACGATGCCGGGCGTCTGATCCCAGCCAAAGAGCCAGGCATCACCGGCGCCGGCGACTGTTTGCGTTGAGGGCGGAACGGGATTCGCGCACATAGCCTGTCTGACAAGAGCAAGAACGGATAACAATGTTGGACGGCGCTGAGCCGGTGATGGACGGAAACCGCCGCATCGCCGCTCGCATCTGTGCAACATCATCACCTTACCACGCAGCGGGCGCTCTGGCAAGAACGAATTTGCTAATGGAGGACTCGTCAACGTCCTGGACTAGCACGCAGATGACCCACATGGGCGAAGAAATAGTCTGGTTCATCCTGCCCAAAACACGTTTAAGGGCAATACTTTTCAAATAAGACCTTTAAGGTCTTGGGGAGGGCTTCCGAAAGCATCTATTCAAGACCTTATCGGGACGCCGCAATCATAGGCTCACACCTCCCCGATTATTGGTATCTCGCAGATCTGAAGGGCGCTGCCCCTCAGGCTCCCCGCGGGGCAACCCTGACAGTTCGGTGCGTACGAGTGAGCCGAGCCTGTCGAGCCTCGGCAGGCTCGGCTGGCCCCTCCGCAGGTGACGTGGTCGGCGGTGCGTGTGGCTGGGGCGGATGCCTTCGCTGCCAGGGTTGGATGGAGACAAAAGCAAACAGGCCGTTGGCAGCGCATGGCCGTGTCAGGATGTGGCGCAGAGGCAAGGAAGTGAAGAGGCGACGCGCTGACGACACACGATAGACGGCCTTACACTTGGCGATGCGCGTGCGCGGCGCCGGACGGCATGCGCCACAGCGCGCGCGAACCGCCACTGGGCCGGCATCTGGGGCGCAGCGTTTCGTACCAGGTGGCGGGGCCAGCCCCGCCAGCGAGCGCTTTAGAGCGGACAGTGTCCATGTTTGGAAAAAATTTGTCGCTTCCTGATGCGGCTTGCTCCCCCTCTCTCACACCCTCTTGGGGGTAGGTTTTTCAGTGATGATCTTTCCTGAACTGTACAGAGCCGTTTGGAGCCAAGA
>JAKSDJ010000570.1 GCA_022360155.1 Chloroflexales bacterium
GTAGATCGTTGGGGCTGATCCCGGCGGCGTCGAGCTGGATGCGGTGGAATGGTACGCGGTCATAGGCCCATTTCACACTCCAGCGCAGCCGTTCGAGCTGCAAGTCACGCAGCCGTTCACGCGACATGGTTTCAATCTCACGGTTCCAGATCACGGCGCCCTCCTCCCTTGGAGCAGCTTCTGGCTGCTTGTGCGCAGCCTTGAGCTTTCAACATCGTTGTCTACCATTGGGTCTCCAACCCTGACCGATACAGGCTGGTGATTGTCTCATAGAGCTCGTAGAAACTCGGCGAATGCTCACCCCGCCGTCCGCCCAACGTAGGCGTGATTGCTGTTGCCCAAACGGCGCCTTGTCGCACGAAAGGGAAAGATAGACCCAGGCGTTGGAGCGGTTCGGCGATCTGGTCGAGCCAATGCTGTTGTAAAGCGGCAAAAGATGTCTGAAGAACTCCAGCGGCGATTAGCTTGTTTTCACCATCGGGCGGCTGGAAGAAGGCTAGGGCATCGGGCCACAACATTTCGAAGGCGGCCTGCTGCTGTTGCTGCGCCTCTGGGCTGTCCGCAGCCAAACGCTGGAGCCAGGCGCTGGTATGGATCAGATGCTGCTTTTCTTCGCGGAGGATGACGGTAATCGCCTGGGTCAACGGCTTGTAGCTGCTCTGCTGCAAGCCTTCCAGTCGCACGTAGTCAGCGGTATCGTATAAGAACTGACGTGAAACGGTATAGACCCAGTTGCCGCGTGGGCGCTCAACGAGCTGGGTATTGCGGTAATCCTTTGGTGTGCGACCATAGGTTAGGGCCTCAACATCGCTCTCTTCAAGATTGGCCAGCAGTTCATAGAAGACGTGGGCGTGGCCGATCTCGTCTTGCGAGAGCGAACTGAAGGCGATGTCTTCTTCCAATATGGGAGCGATGCCTGTCCACTCGCTATTGGCGAAGCCAAGAATAAACTCATCGTCGGCGAGTGCGAGTAGGAGTTCGCGTAAGGCTGTCTTCGGTAGATCTGTCGCGCTCACAGCGTCTCCCTTTGGATCGATTGGGCACGGCTCAGGGCAACTGTTCAAAACTTGTCGAATACGCGAACAGTCATCGCCCAGTAGCCGCGCTGACTCAAAAGCTACTTCGCGGTGCGATAGAACCGGTCTTTCCGGGGACAAGCCTGTTCCGTCACAGTCCTGCGATCCTTGCTAACTAACGCTTGTTTGGGTTACCACATAATAGCCCGAATGGGCTGGTGTTGTCAAGAAAAATCATATGACATGGGAGGACGACGTTCGCCAAGAGCACGTAGATGATGCAACAAACGGCTCATTGACGTGCGCTTGCTCATGCCGTAACATAACGGCAACGAACGACAATTTTATGCGCCAGCACCCCGCCGATGCGGATATGCCGTTTCCGTCGATCTACCACTGCGCGTGGTTAGCGCTGGAGCATTACCTCGGGGCGTTCGTCGAAGCCTGTTGCTTGCGCTGCCTGTGGCAGTGTTACACTTTCACGGACCCCATACAGAATAATCCCAGTGACAAGCCTATTGGGGTGACATAACATATTGTTATGGTAGCCTGTGTATCGAGACGTGATAGGATACAGGCAGGTTACACATCACTTGTTAGGATTGAGAATGGATATAACACGGTCAGCATTGATCGACCAGTTGGCCGATACAATGATCGGACTACACCGTACAGCGCCAACTCTGGTCGCGATCGATTGTCGTTCCGCTGCAGGCAAGACGATCATTGCTGACGAACTTGCCCAGCGTGTTCAAGCCAAGGGACGTCCCACGCTTCGTAGTTCGCTTGATCATTTTCATCCTCCAGGCCATAAATATCGGTCTAGCGCGCGTCAGTACACACCAGAGTCTTACTTCGCAGCAGGCTATGACTACGCCGCTTTCCGACGCTGTGTGCTCGATCCGTTGCAACAGTATGGAAGCCGACGCTGTCAACTCTCTTTGTGGAACAGCTTCACCGATACTCCCTTCCCAGAACAATGGATCGATGTTCCGAATGAGGCCGTCGTTATTGTCGATGGGATCTTGCTGCTACGACCTGACCTGCGGCAGTATTGGCACTACCGCATCTGGCTTGATATTGACTGGCAGACCATGCTTGCCCGCGCCGCCGAGCGCGATAGCGCCTGGGTTGGGTCACGGGAGGTCGTCGCCGAACGCTACCGGTCGTTCTGGATACCCGCACACGAACTCTATGAGCGGTCGATGACGCCCCGGCAGTTTGCTGACGTGATTGTCGACAACCGAAATCCAGAAGCCCCGTTTGTGGTTCAGTGATCTATTACGCTCAGGGCCGCATCCCTCTGCACATGCACCAACACACAACCAACGCCATACTTGCCGCCCTCCAGCTAATGCTCGGTGATGCTGAACTGCACCGCGCCGCGTTCCGCAATAGCGTACCGCGACCGCCGATTGGGAAGGTGAATTGGGGATTGGTATGCCCAAAAATGGCATGCACAACCACCGGGATTCGCGCCAACTCGGGTTTATTCTGGATAACGGTGATGAGCGTCTCATCGTCAATGCTTGACGCTTTCTGAAAGCGGCCAATGATCAGCCCGCGCATCCCGGCGAATCCTGGCTGATGCAGGAGCGCTTGGAGATAGCCATTAAAGTGCTCGATTGTTGTTTCCGCCTCTTCTTCAAGTAAGAAGATGCTGTCGGTTAGCGATGGCATGTACGCTGTGCCATGCAACAGCAGGAAGGTACCCAGCAGGGTTCCTTTTGCGTGGCCTGAGTTGATCGTCAGATAGCCCGTGTTGGGGATAAACTCGCGCCGCTGCTGGTCAGCGTACCAGGCGTCATCGCTCCAGGTTGGCGCGGCTTTGACCGTGAACGCTGGTTCGGCCATGACACACTTTTGGAAATACTCAAGCGTGTACTCCAGCCCGCGTTGCACTGCCAGGGTCGAAAAGTGTGGGCCAGAGTACGTGATCATGCCAGTCCGCGCATAGATGGCGTTGGATAGGGCAGTGATGTCCGAGTAGCCGCAGAATGCTTTGGGGTTGGCGCCGATGAGTTCAAAGTCCAGCAAGTGTAGCAATTGGTTCGAGTTGTAGCCGCCCAAGGTCGTCATAATGCCGTTGACGGCTGGGTCGGCAAAGGCAGCGTGGAGATCAGCAAGTCGCGAAGGCACAAAGGAGGAGTCGAAGCGATCACGCTCCTCGGCGTGTTCAGAGTAGGAGACCGTCAAAGCCGAACTGGGCAAGCCGGTCGATGGCGATTTGGCGTTGCTCGGCGGGAATATTAACGAGCGATGTAGCGGGTGACACGACCCGGATATGGTCGCCGGCTTGAAGCTTTGAGGAGATCATGAACTTCTTCTTGGGCATGCTTCAAAATCGACGTTGTGCGTTTGAGCGATACAACGAGGAGATGATCATCCACTCATCTACTTATCTCCCCAACATGCCGGTGCAGTGCCACAGGGCGGTGGCACTGCATCGGCATCGTAGCGTGTAGACCTATCGAAATAGTATGGACAAGGCATTCAGATAACACAAACGGTAACCCGAACGCCTGCCAGTACATCGCACCCTAACGCCCCGGTTGACGAGGCGGACGGCGCGAAAGAACCGGATTTTTGATCTGCTGCTTCTTGGACGGGCGTTTTGTGGGTTTACCCCGTCGGTTGGATGGTCGTTGCTTCTTCGACATATATCCTCCTTTGCAATACAACCGGATGAACAGTCGCCGGCCAGCGTTGCGATAGAAACAGGAAGTGCGCTTGGTATGGAGGCCGACGGCAAGTCGGGAATCAAAAAACCGTGGGCCTTTACCTGCCCACGGCTGTTGTATCGCATTGGAGTGATTGTTTACTGGCGCGATACCTCAACTGAGGGCAGCATGCTGCTCAGCCCACGGGCACGGCGTGCGGCGTAGGTGCTGAACAACATCGTATCGCGCATCAAGATCATCGTGAATAGTTCCTCCAATGACTATCGCTGTTTTCACGATAGCATGCGCTACCTGCGCTGTCAAGGCGGATCAACTCAGGCTTTAGGCGGAAAGTTATGGAATATGGACTCACGCAGGGTTACGGCATAGTCCTGCCATGCTCCACAAATGCAGTAGCAAAAGGTAGTTCATTTGTGGGAAGCCTCACGCTGTATCGCTGTGTTACGATTGTCTGAAACTGATCTGCACAAGCATTTGGTTACGCAGCAATGCGCTGTCGACGATCAACGTTGATGGTTCCAGCCTCAAACGCTTGGCCAGTAGCGATCATATTGGGTTATATCTCAAGGGATCGTTGGATGGCGTCCTGATCGTCTTGATGCGTCTTTGCAAGTCCGATGCTTCCTCCGGTACGCCGTTGAGTCTCCGCGTTCACCATCGTTACCATCCCCAGCGGCGCAGACGATGAGCGCTGTCCGGCTTGCACATCGAGGTGCGGCGCTCGAACAACAATCACATGAGCACCAAGGAGCATCTCATGAATAACTTGACCCGCCTACGCCGCCGAGCCCCTATACATTCCCCGACCGTCGAAGCCGTGTCGTCTCCCGCTGTGGCCGTAAACACCCTGCTGCCGGTCCAACCGGCCCAGACTGCTTTCCCGAGGCAGAATGGGCGGATCGTCTTCGAGTTCAGGGGTTGGGGCGAGGATGGCAGCCTCACCTTCGCCGAAGGACTATACGCCATCGCGCCCGATGACCTCACGATACGCTTGTTGCGCGAAGGCGCCGAACACCCGGCCTGGTCGCCTGACGGCGCCCGTATCGCCTTTATCGAAGGGATCGGTAAGGAGCAGGCGGTCTGGGTGATGCAGGCTGATGGCAGTAACCCAACCCGATTGTCTCCGTCAAAGCTAAGCCCCCGCCAGCCAGCCTGGTCGCCCGATGGCGATCGCATCGCCTTTGTGACACGCCGTGCGGGTGAGTCTGACCTGTATGTGGTGGACGTGGACGGGCGCAATCTGCGGCGCTTGACTAGCACGCCCGAAGAGGAGCGTGATCCGGCCTGGTCACCCGATGGCCGTACGATCGTGTTCTCTCGCCATGCCAGACCCTGTGGCGGCCTCTACGCGATCAACCCAGACGGTGCGAACGAGCGACAGTTGACCCCCACGCTCGTGCTGCCGGGACCAAACGATTGGGTGAGTCACACGCGTCCGGCTTGGTCGCCCGATGGCCGCAGCATTGTCTATCGTCAATCAGAATACATCGGCGGCGTCTGCACCAGCAGATTGATAGTTATGCGGGCTGATGGCAGCAACCCGCACCCATTAGTGAACGAGGGCGATATGCCGGTCTGGGCGCCAGATGGAACCAAGATTCTCTACACCTGCAACTTTGGGCTGTGCATCATCA
>JAKSDJ010000725.1 GCA_022360155.1 Chloroflexales bacterium
GCATTAACATATCGTTACAAACAGACGAGTCCCGCACCAGAGCAGTACCACAGTTTATTGACGCCCTCGCGCGTTAGGGGGTACCATGGTGACATGCGTCTAAATCATTCCAGTATGTGACACATCGGGCCACAGGTTCAGATCGAGCCATTGCAGCTTGACGATGCGCGGCGGAGGCGTGACGCAATGTGGCGATATAAACACGCCTGTACCACATCAAGCCAAACTGAATAAGGATCTAAACCTTGCCTGTATCCAGAATGGCTATACTCCGACAACCTTGCAGTCATCCTACACAGACCATGCACTACCATTCTTCTTTCATCCTTACCCGTAGTACTATGTCCACGGAGTGTAAACGTGAATCTCGAAGGTTCCCTGCAACAATTCCCGCTTCAGGAGTTGATCGAAATGATCGCGTACAGTTCGGTCACCGGCGTCCTCAAAATCTTTGGCTCCCCTGACTACGGTCAAATCTATTGTCGCAACGGCAATCCTTACCACGCAATCTATGGCGACTTGACCGGCCTTGATGCAGTTTCTGCGATCTTCGAGTCAGCAGCCACAACCTTCTCGTTTGTTGATAGCATCACCAACGAAGCGGAGAGCCTCTGGGGCGATCCTTTCGAATTGGCCGATCAGGCTAGGCGTCTTGCGGTACGTTGGCGCGAAGTGCGTTCTCAGATAAGCGACCTGAACCGCATCCCGCGCCAACTGGTCACGCTCGAACAAGCCCACAACTGCATCAGCCCAATACAACGAGAATACTTCGCTGCAATTGATGGGCAACATACTATCGCAGAGCTTACCAAGAGTCTCGCCTGTGAAGCAATCGATCTCTGCGAAACAGTTGCACAGATGAACGAAGACGGCCTGATCGAACTACGCACTCCCAATCCTATCGTTGCGAAGGAGGACCCTCCTCCCGTAGCAATATCGTCTTCTCCGCATGGCGGGGGTCTGTTCGACAAACTCTTGGCGACACTGCCGCCCCAAAGACCAGCCGAATCCCAATCGCAGACCACCGCAAGAACAGAACCCGAGTCAGCAGTGAATGGTCACAGTAGCGACTCGCATGCAAATCCCGAGGAAGACATCCTTCGCCTGCTCAGAGCATGACACGAGATTTGGATATCATTCCAGCAATGGTTTCGACAGCAAAGCGCTTCATATCACTATGACGTAGTTTGTACAAATCGCTTGAAAGCGTGCTATTGTCAGCCCCCAACAGCGCCACAAACAAGGAAAGCGGCAATAGCGACGCCCCCGCCCCTTTTTGCGACAGTTTGCGGGTTATACAGTAGATCTCAAATATAGCCTATTGCTACCTCTTGCCCCCTTATGCTAAAATAGCGCATAGTGCCGCTTGTGAGAGTAAAAGCTATACGCTATTTTAGCATCGTGCCTGGATACAGCACTGATGCAAATATCACCATACAACCCATGCACACACCTTCAGTCATTACGATCGATGGGCCAGCCGGAGCGGGAAAGAGCACATTGGGAGCATTGCTCGCCCAGCAGCTCGGGTATCTCTATTTCGATACTGGCGTCATGTACCGCGCGCTTACGCTGATCGCGCTACGACGTCGCCTTGACCTCGATGATGCGCTTGCCCTGGAACAGCTCGCCCGCCAGATCAAGATTGAGGTGCTTGAGCCAAGCACACCCGATGGTCGCCAATATACCGTATGCGTTGATGGTGAGGATGTGACCTGGGCCATCCGCGCCCCTGAGGTCAACCGGGCTGTTTCTCAGGTTTCGCGTCACCCTGGCGTTCGGACCGAAATGGTACGGCAACAGCAGGATATTGGTCGGCGCGGGAACGTTGTAATGGTAGGTCGTGACATCGGCACGATAGTGATGCCCCATGCAGAGCTGAAGATCTATCTCGAAGCTTCGCTCGATGAGCGGGCGCGCCGCCGGGCTGCAGAAGAGCGCAAACGAGGTCAAGAAACTGCCTTGGAACAGATCCGCGCCGATATTGCTCGCCGCGATGAACTCGATCACCACGTTATGCGCCCAGCTAGCGATGCGCTTATCTTGAATTCTGATGATCTCTCACCAGATCGTGAAGTTGCCTGGATTCTCGAACGGATGCCCGTTGTGAAGCAGTCGCCAACGAAGGTTTCATCCCATAATACTCGCGTGTGATCTTCACACCCGCGAAAGAGGCCATCTATGAAAGAGTTCGACATTCTCTTCCTCTTCAAGTGGATTGATCGGTTTTTCAATGGACTTTTCGACGCAATCATCAAGTTCTTTGGTCTTCGTGATATCTTCCTTGCAGACATCGAACTGACCGAGGGCGAAGAAATACTCCATGTCACCGCACGTCACTGGTTAGTCTTATTCGGCAAGCTCGTGCTTCCTTTCATAGTGATGGTCTTTTTTGGCGTGCTGGCGTTCTATCGTGGCATTGGCGGCAGCTTTCTGGTGATCGACGGGGGTTCATTCCAAGAAGTAGAAGTTTTCTTCACGCAGGAAATGGACATTATCAACCGTTTTATTGTTGGCACAATCGGGCTAATGTTTCTGTTGTTCGCCTATTCGCAATGGCGTGCGCCAGGACAGCAACGCTATCGCCAGATCCTGCTGATCATTGGCAGCATACTAGCCCTGCTGCTCTACTTTCGGCTCCAAGGCGGTCAGGTCTTTTATATCGATCCGCTGGAAGCGCGCCCATTCGATCTGATTAACTTGGTTCTGATTGCTATCGTTATCGGCGGTTTGCTGCGGATCATCTATCTTTTCGTGGACTGGGCCAATGATCAGTTGGTCTTGACCAACAAGCGCGTCATCCGCGAAGATGAAGTTGTTATTATTCCGAAGCTGATTGAACGTAAGTCCCAGGATCAAATCGAAATCGACAACATCCAGAGCGTCAAAGCTAGTTCTAACACTTATGTTCAAAACTGGTTTAACTACGGAACGGTCACAATCCAGTCGGCAAGCGTAGGATCAGACAATTTGGAGTTCGAAGCAGCGCGTAATCCTGGAAAAATGCAGTCGGAGATCAACGCTCTGGTAAAAGCGTTGCAAGGGCAGGAAAGCACAAGTGACTACACGCAAATGATCGACAAAAAGGTCTACAATATTTCGCCGCCCAAGGCCGAATCCAAACCGCCCGAGAAAATCCTCAAAGGCCCGCCTGTTCTACGCCGGCTGCTCGAAGAGAACCCGGTTTACGATGCAGGCAAGGGAACGTATACCTGGCATCCCCACTGGCTCTTCTTGCTTCAAGCCCTCATTGGGCCGTTTTTGCTGTTGTCTTTTGGCTTGATTGCCATATTCGTCGCATTCCAGATTAACGCCCTGACCTTTGGCTGGATGCTGGTTGCCCTTGTGGCGCTGCTGCTTATTTTCGTCGTCTGGTCGATCTGGCAAATCGAGGACTATCGTAATGACAAGTATATTCTCACGCCAACCAATGTCGTCGATATCGAAAAAACGCCAATCGGCCCAGAGAACCGCCTCACGGCGAGCCTGGAAGCGTTGCAGAATGTTTCCTTTCAGACTACCTTCCTCGGTAACTGGGTCGGCTATGGCGATGTTGTCTTGACAACAGCCGGCGGGGGGGCGGATTTTACCTTCACGCGAGTGCCGAACCCCAGCGAGGTTGTTGACATCATCAACACCTACAGAGACGAGTTCAAGAAGGGCGAAAAAGAGCGCAGCTTGAACGAGATGTTGACCGTGCTGCACCATTACCACGAGGCGCAGAAACGACACAACGAACTACGCATTCAAAATCCTTAACCAGAGATGGACTATTGAACATACATAAGCGCCGTACAAGCGAATATAGCAATCTTCTCCAGGGGATGAAACCGAAAGCGGCTTTTTGGGGAGTGTCTATTCGCCGACTCCGCATTGCGCTCGCCATCCTGATCGGCGTTGTGAGCACGCTATTCATCGCCATTCCGTCAACAATGCTGGCCCAGGAAACAGATTCTTCCCCACTTCAAGTTGACATACGGGTTGGTTATGCAGGACACTACCGCACCAGCCAGTGGTTTCCGGTTACAGTTACTGCCAGTAATGACGGCCCAGACCTCATCGGCACTCTCGAGTTGCGTTTCCCAGGGCAAAATAATACCGGTGTCTTTCAACGGGAAATCGAGTTGCCGCGTGGCTCACGGAAACAGGTGACGTTCAACGCCGTTTCCAACGATTTCACGCGCACAGCAGAACTACGCCTGGTTGTCAATAATACTGCTCTGGTCCAAGAGCGCATTCAACTCAAACCAGTTGAGCTAAGTCAGTTTATGGTTGGCGTGCTCAGCAGCGACCCGGCACTGCTCAACAGCCTTCTTGCGATGCAACTCGACTGGTCTTCAGGCACGAATGTCGTTCACCTCACATCAGAGATCCTGCACAATAGCGCCGTAGCGCTCAGCGGTATCGACGCCCTTTTTATTCACGACATCGACACCAACTCGTTCAGCAACGAGCAGCGCGCCACTTTGGAACTATGGGTGCGCTTAGGGGGCCAGTTGATTATCGGCAGCGGAACAGATATGAACCAGACCACTGCTGGTCTGTCCGAACTGTTGCCGGTGACTGTGACGGATCTGCAAAGCGACGTGCCATTGACCGCGCTCGGAGCATTCTCTCGGCGCCATGATCCTAATGACCCGCCACCCAGCAGCACTGTTGCCATCGCCACGCTGAAACCAGGTGCAACAGCATTGGACCAAGACAGCCTCCTCGTTGCAAGCAGTTTGGGTGCCGGGCGCGTTATCTTCAGCGCATTCGGCCTAGCTGCGTTGCGCGCATGGGGAAGCGAGCATTTCCTTTGGGAGCGTGTACTCCAAGCCAACCCACGCGTCGAACCAGCAACCCTGTACCGCGTGCAGGGAAGCGATCCATTGCAGAACGGTCTGGATCTTCCAGCCTTACAAGTGCTTCCGTTCTGGGTCATTCTCTTATTTATTCTCAGTTACATTATTATTGTTGGTCCGGTCAACTTCCTGATTTTACGTAGATTCGGTCGGGTCGAATTAGCATGGGGCACCATACCGGCGATCATTGTGTTGTTTGTGTTTGGTACGTATCTCACTGGGCTTGTTCTGCGCGGAACTCAGCCGCAAGTGTTTCAGTTTACAGTTGCCCAAGGCTTTGAGAACAGTCAAATGGGTCAAGCGACAGCGTTCGTCGGCATCTTCTCACCAAGCCGTCGCTTGTACACTATCACACTCCCACCCGAAACGCTGATGAGTACAAGTCGGTTCAACAGCGGCAATACCAATACCGCGCCTGTTGTCTGGACCGACAACCAGACTGAGGTGCGCGATGCCCTGGTTGATGTGTCGACAATGCGCACATTCGCTTTTGAGCAGCCGGTCAACCTGACTCTCGATATCGAAAGCGAGGTCCAAATCAACCAGCGGACCATTCAGGCCGAGATTCGCAATGTCGGCAGTGAGACATTACAGGACGCCCTGCTCGTTACTACAGACAGCGTCACACAGATAGGAACGCTTGAACCGGGCCAAGAACGTTCGGTTGAATTGCAGACAAATATCGGGAATTTCCCACACGGAATAAATATAGCCTCGCTGGATGTTTTCGAACGGCAAAACATCCTCAGCAATCTCTTTCGATTCAACCAATTCGGCTTCAATGCTGCGGTTGGACCAAATCCAAATGCACAGCCTCCGTTTCGAGAAGGCCTCCCTGACCAGAATGGGGTTTATCTGTTAGCGTGGGGCACAAAACCGATCCTTGACTTGCAGATCAACAATAATGCTGCTGAACAGCAAAGTCTTGTTCTGTATATCATTCGGCTCGACAGCGAAATGTGAAAGGTGAAGCGCAACACAGGAAGTGTCAAAGCTCAATGGGGGCGGTTGCCTTTGTTCTGACTTCGAACAACATACGATAAACGCGTAAGCCATACAAGCGCGTAACCATAACATTGTCGTTTCTGCATGACGTTTGAGCTCCTACGAATATGTCAATCATTGTCGAAACCCAAAATCTGACTCGAAGCTATGGCGCGACAACGCTGGCCCTCGATAGTTTGAACCTGCAAATCCCGCAGGGTGCGATCTACGGCTTCATCGGACCGAATGGCGCCGGCAAGACGACCACCATGCGTATTCTGACCACCCTGCTCTTGCCCAACAGCGGCGCGGCATGGGTCGAAGGCCACTCAGTCGTCAAGCATCCCAAGGCCGTCCGCAAAGCTGTCGGTTTTATGCCCGACTTCTTCGGCGTCTACGACTCGATGAAGTCCTGGGAATATTTGGATTTCTTTGCCGCCTCATACGGCGTACCCGCTGCACGTCGCCAGCGGATGATTGGCGATCTGCTCGATCTGGTCGACCTAAGCCACAAACGTGATGAGTATGTCATGGATCTCTCGCGCGGCATGAAGCAGCGCCTCAGTCTGGCGCGCACGATGGCCCACGACCCGGCGCTCCTTATCCTCGACGAGCCCGCCAGCGGGCTTGACCCACGGGCGCGTGTCGAGCTGCGCGAACTGCTCAAGGAACTGCGTGCCCTGGGGAAAACGATCATGATTAGCTCACACATCTTGACCGAGCTCGCCGAGGTATGCACCCATATCGGGATCATCGAACAGGGCCGGCTGCTGGCGTCAGGGGATGTTGCTACAATCATACGCTCACTGCAACCGCACCGCATCTTCGAGGTTCACCTGCTAAGCGACCTAGAGGAAGCGGCCAACTTGGTACGAGATCTGCCCGGTGTACTCGACGTACGCACCTTCCCTGAAGCAACGTCGCCAATGATCGAGATCGACTACGAGGGTGATGATTCGAGCGTTAGCGATCTGCTGGCCCAGTTGATCACCAGCGGGATGCGTATCACACATTTTGCCGGCCAGCATAGCGATCTGGAAGATATTTTCTTGCATGTGACCGAGCAGACAATGCTCCCGATTATGACCACGTCCACAGCAGAACAGTCAGTCGACAAAAATGTCGCCCCAAAATAGCTTGTATTCTCTTGAAACTTTCTGGCATTGGGTTACGTCTAACTACACAACAATCGACGGTTCAGGGTTGCGCACGCCAAGATTCCTGAATCGCACCTTGCACTTCAACGCCATAAAGGAGGGATTATGTCAAGCGAATACACCGATCAAGACACCGAGCGTGTGCGCCAATCTGAAGCCTCATCAGCGGGCAAGCCCACTCAGAACTTAGGGCAGTTGCCCTCATTCAGCGAAGCAACGCCTCCTCAACGCCGCTCGAACAACAATGTTATTGCTCTGCTTTTGATTGGTCTCGGCGCATTCATGTTGTTCGGCCAACTCTTTCCCAGCGGTGATGATTTGATCGGCGGGATGATCTTGTTGACGATCGCGAGTTGTTTTCTCTTTTTCGCGCTGTGGAATCGCATCTATGGCCTTTTGATCCCTGGCTGCATCCTAGGCGGCCTGAGCCTAGGCATCCCCTTCGCTGAAATTACAGACGGCGTTTCAGTATTCTGGGGCCTTGCGCTGGGCTTCCTGGCGATTCTCTTCGTTGGCCGATCCCTGTTCCGTGTGTCCAACCATTGGCCGATCTATCCGGCGATACCGCTCTTTGCCGTTGGCACGATTGTCGCTATCGCCAACGCGCCTTCTTTTTTCATTGGCGGTTTGATCTGGTTGCCGCTCTTGTTGATTGGCGCAGGGTTGTATTTGGGATGGGGTCGACAAACAGCCTGATCCAAGTGATATATGTTCCGTGACAAGTAACGAGGATCTGCTCTCAAGATCGAGCGGGTTTGCGCAATACTTGAGGTTGCTCTTGTATAATCCTCCTAGATTGAATTGAAACTCGATTTACGTCGACGAGATCAACATACCAACAGAGAACATCCAGGCAATATCGACATACAAGCGGGGCAAAAAGTATCAGGGCGCAACTGCAGATGCAGCCGCGCCCTGTATTGTTACAACAGCCTCGGTAGAGCGTCATCTATCTCCCCGCCCCTTCCTCACTGGCTGCAGGTGCTCCCTTAGTCCAGGTACCCTTGAAGTCGCTGCCCCACACTAGGATGGCGCAACCGACGTAGCGCCTCAGCTTCGATCTGGCGAGTGCGCTCGCGGGTTATTCCGAAGGCCACGCCAACCTCCTCCAGCGTTCGACGACGCCCGTCGGTCAAACCATAGCGCAGTTGTAGGATCTTGCGTTCGCGTTCCGGTAACTCATTCAAAGCTGCATTCAACTCTTGATGAAGCATGTTTTGAGCCGCAATCTCCATCGGCGTTTCAAGGCTTTCATCGGCCAGCACCTCGCTTACTCGACCTTCGTCATCGTTGTTCAGCGGGTGTTCCAATGAAACCGGCTGCGTCGAAGCCTGCAATAGGCGCTTGACTTTGCGCAAACTCATTCCCATCGTTTGCGCCAATTCTTCGGGAGTTGGTTCACGCTCCAATTGTTGCTCAAGGTTGTAGATCGCACGCCGTAGCTGACCAATCGACTCGCTGAGATGAACTGGCAGGCGAATAAGGCGGCTCTGTTCTGCAATCGAGCGCGTTACCGCCTGACGAATCCACCATGTTGCATAGGTGGAAAAGCGATTCCCTTTGGTATAATCAAACTTCTCGACCGCGCGCATCAATCCGATATTGCCTTCCTGGACCAGATCCATAAACGACATCGAGCTGTTGTTAATATATTTTTTCGCGACGCTGACCACCAGGCGCAGATTCGCTTGAATCAGTCGACGGCGCGCGTCATCGCCTGACATCTTCTCGCGTTCTAGAACAACGCGCTCTTGGAAGGTGCGATAATTCTCGCTTTCAAGGCGCTTACGTGCGTCTGTACCACGTGCAATTCGTTGCGCCAAAGCCAATTCTTCTGCTGCGTTCAGGAGAGCGACTTGACCGATTTCGTGCAAGTAGAGTTGTACGGAATCTTGAACTGGTTCGCTGTCCTCGACCTCATCGCTGCTGTCTTCTATAGCTTCAACGCCTTCCCGCAACGTTTGATTGTCCCACTCCTCTTCTACCTGGGGTGCAGGCTCTGCAAGCGCTAGATTATTCTTAAAGCCTTTAGTTTTACGGAAGACGCTCACGGTTCGTTTCTCCTTGACGACGCTCGACTAGGAAGGCCATCAATTGTGCCGACAGCGGCTAAAACCAACTGCGGCGTTGTTGCACTATGCCACCAGCTTCTCGCACGGGTTACCGCAAAATGGTGTAACAGAGTGGATATATGGTAATGCGGATTTTCCGCACGTATTCTCTATCTCCGGTTTTTGCCTATATACCGTTGATACTACAATAAGAGATACGTATAACAGTATGGGTCTGGATCTATATTTTGAACACATTTTGCACAGTACTTACCATACCTTCTCATCCCAGGAATCTAAGGCGACAACTTGCTCAATCTACATTTATAGGCGGCAAGCGCAATCGTTTATGACTGGCGATTGACCACAAAGCGCGCTAATTCATACAGGGTATAGCGCGCTGACGTTGCCGGAAATTGCGCCAGATGAGCGATTGCTTGTTCAACATATCGTTGGGCGTCGGCCAAAGCGCGTTCGACACCGCCATATGTGATCACTTCAGCAACAGCTCCTTCGATGTCGGCAGCGGACGGATGAGACTGATTGATAATCTCACTCAGCGACTTACTTCTGCCCTGCACAACTGCATAGATAAGCGGCAGCGTAATCGTGCCCTGACGCAGATCATTGCCTGCTGGCTTACCTAAAACGTTTTCATCGCCGATAAAGTCGAGGACATCGTCCATAATTTGAAATGCCATGCCAAGGTCATAGCCGTAACGACCCATCGCCACAATTTGCTCATCAGTACCTTGACCGGCAGCCATACCTGCCTTACAGGCCGCTTCGAAGAGCGCGGCGGTCTTGCAACCAGTTTTGTAGAAGTACTGATTCAGCGCTTGTTCAAACGGCATCACATCCAGGACCGGGCTGAGCTCGCCTTCGACGATGGTTTGTACCGCCTGCGCATAGAATGTAATAATGCGCGGATCAGGACTGAGCGCCATCTCTCCGGCTGCTAGCGCAAAGAAATAGTCGCCAACCATTAAGGCGACATCGTTGTCCCAGCGATTGTGAACGGTGATGCTTCCCCGTCGTCGCGCCGCCTGATCGACGAGGTCATCGTGAACGAGCGAGGCGGCGTGGATCAGTTCGGCGGAGGCGGCTGGATGGATTGCCGTCTCTAAATCATAATGGCCCATCCGCGCCGCTAACAGGACGAGCGCCGCGCGCAACCGTTTACCGCCAGCCTGCACCGTGAATGATCCCGCAGCCGCAATCAGCGGTGAACGTGATTCGGTACGCTCCAGAAGCAAGTGCTCGACTGCAGCAAGATCAGCCTGAATATGCGCCCGCTTAAAAATATCTATCACATTTGCGGTATGCAATTTATTTGCCAGCGCATGATAAGACGCTAACGCAGCGCATTCGGTTCCAGCGAATGTGGTCGACGTATGCATTGCAGGCTCTGCCGAAATGGATCTATACGCAGCCATGATGGCTCTACCTCATTTCTGTGAACAATTTCTTGGTTACAGCGACCTTTCCGCTCGACAAGAAAACAGCAGGAGGGCTGCGACCCAGAAATGCCGGCGACTAATAGCAAATGATTTGTGATTTATTTCACTTTTAAATATATCACAAACATTACTATTGTCAATGCCCAAAATATTGGCATTATTGTAGCACAGTGTATGTCAATACTTTGCACAATATTTGCCCATTTGTCTGTAATCTACAACACTCCTAAAGTTATAGTCTCAGGGTCTGGTTGCACGTTACACATAAGGCGAGACAGGCATACGAGCAGCGGATTGAGTTGCGCAGCGCGATCAACACAAAGAGCTTGAACACGAACATAGCCGCTAGACCGATGGTCCCGGCGTACGAGGAGAGAGAGCTGATAGATTGACAGCAGACAGCTACGCTCTTCTCGATCACGTGTAAAGCGCACAACGAACTGATGAGGACAAGCTGATCAGATTCTATTCACGCGATTTCTCCGTTCGGGTCACAGCGCGTGCTGGGTTAGCCCAGAAGCTGATAAGACCTTTTAAGGGATCGTGTATAATAATGGGGCTCTTATACAAACAATCATCGTGGCATGCACACACATCCAGATATAGGTATTATCACGTATATTCTGATGGGACGTTGATCCCGAATATGAGGTCATTACCTTGACCATGATGCAGCAACGCTTAAGTGATCTCACCGTCCTCGATGATGAGACGCTCATGGCACAGGTAGCTTCGGGGAACAGCCGGGCCTTGGAACAACTCTATGACCGATACGCACGATCCGTGTATGGCCTGGCACTACGTATGTTGGCAAATGCTGAATACGCCGAAGATATTGTGCAAGAGACGTTTTGGCGCATTTGGCGACGGAGCGCGACTTTTCGTCACGGGTATGGTCAATTTGCCCCCTGGCTCTTTGGCATTGCCCACAACCTATGTATTGACGAGCTTCGTCGGCAAAAATCACGCCCAATACCTGCCCACGCAGATGACACACAGCAAGTTTTATACGACTTGCCCGATACGCAGCATGATATGGACACGCTGACCTGGCAGTCAGAACGCCGCCGCCTGATAACCAGCGCGCTGCGTGGGTTGCCGCCTGATCAGCGTCAGGTTATTGAGTTAGCCTATTTTGGGGGGTTATCTCAACGGGAGATTGCCGAGCAACTGCAAGACCCGCTTGGCACTGTAAAGACGCGCATTCGCCTGGGGTTGCAAAAACTCAAGCAACTGCTTCAGGCCCAAGGTGTCGATCACGGTGATCGCTAGATTGTAGCCACATGAACCTGCACAACCATCATCCAACTGACGATTTGCTTGCTGCTTACGCCCTGGGAGCACTCGATGCCGATGAAGCAATGCGGGTTGAAACTACCCTAGCAAACAACCCTGAGGCTCAGGCTGAACTCAAAGCGCTGAGTGAAATTGTCGCAATGTTGCCATATGCAGCTCAACCGATCGAGCCCTCAAACACTGTGAAACAACAACTGTTCGCTCGTGTGGCAGCGGATCAAGCGCAAGATCCGCCCGCCCAAATGCCTACAACGCTTCCTCCTGTAGCATTGCAGCCACAACGCGGCTGGCGAATGGCATCGGCGGCGGTTATGGCTATACTGCTCCTGCTCATTGTCGGGCTTGGCTCGTTCACGTTTTCGCTTCAATCAAGTATTGCCGAGCTTCAGCTTACGAACCAAAGTCTGGAGACGCGCTTGGCCGATCTCCAACAGACTCTGGCGGAAACCCAGACGAGCCAACAGCAACTGGCTGCCCAATTTGAAGCAAGCCAGAATAATGTTGCGACGCTGATGACACGGCTGACCCAGGAAGAACAAGTCCTTACCTTTATCTCCGCCCCTGGGGTTGCAACCCGTATCCTCGAAGCGACCAACAGTCAAATTCGGGCAGCGGGCGAGATGTATATGTATCCCGGCCAAACGCAGGCGGTTGTGCTCTTCCGCGGGCTGTCGCCGCTCGAATCGGGCCGGGTGTATCAGTTTTGGCTGGCTAACAATGAGGGGCAAGTTGACGCAGGTATTTTCCACGTGGACGAAAGCGGCCTAGAACGCCTGATCGTCAATGCGCCGCGCGAGGTCAACGCTTTTACCCAAGTGATGTTGACCATTGAGCCAGAAGGCGGCAGCGACGCGCCAAGCAGCGAGGTTGTGCTCGAAGGATCGCTCTAAGCTTCGAGCCACCAGTCTTCATTCTCTCCACAAGCCATCACAACGGGAAACAATACATCAAACAAGCTCAGCGCCGTATCATCGCAGTCCAAATCGCCTGTCGCCCGCAGGTCAGCCGGTGCGCGATATCCCAGGCAGAGTTGAGCCAAGGCCGGCACTTTGACCTTGCGCAGTCGCAGGTCGAACGCACGCGAGTCATTGCTTATTGCGACACGACCATCCTGGAACGTCAGGATGATGCGTCCGGTTTCGAGCTCAATCTGGATGGTTCCGCTCCAACCCGCATAATGCGAAAGAGCCAGCCGACGCTCCAGTTCTGGCGTCAGCATGGCGAGCGCCCCTGACAGCCTAACAATACCGGCCAGATCGGCATGACCGTAGCGGTTCCCTTGTTCGGGCGCAGCAGCGACGTGGACTATGCCGCCCATTTGCAAGGCAGCCTGCGACACGCAATGCTCCGGCGCCAGGGCCAAATACAGATGGGCCAGGCCTTGCTCGTACGCCTGAGCAAGCAGCGCCGTGATCAGGACACGCGCCACGCCGGCATCGGCTGCAGCAGCTTCCACAACACGCAATTTTGTACGCACCAAACGTTGCTCGACCGCCGCATACGCCACAACCCGCTCTTGGCGATCTTGCAATACCTCCAGTTTGCCGCCTTGCGCGAAGCGCCAACGCCAGTCGGTCGCGGCGCGCACTTCGGTTAATGGCAAGTCGCGGTAGTTTGCGGCATAGAGGGCGGCAAGATCATCACTATCAGCGAGGGTGGCCGAGCGCAACTGGGCCGATGTTTCCGCGGATCGCGCCTCGCCCAGCGCCGCAGCGCCAAATCGATACGGTGCGAAGCCGAATGGTGCATACAGTTTCACTGGGCCGTGCAACATAGCAAAAGGAAAATCGTGCTCAACCAGTACCCCCAAATAGTCGCCTAGCAGGGCACGAAAGGCGCCCCGACCTCGCCAGTCTGGAGGTATATAGATGTCGTCGAGCCAGCCGACTTCCAGCGTTGCTACGCCCAGGCGCCGCCGCTCGTGGCGGATCAATGCATAGCCGATCAGCGCATTGTTCGCGAATGCAGCGCGGGTAAACGCAGAGCGATAGCGCGCTTGGGCCAGATGGCTGGCGAATAGGCGCGCAGCATCTTCACCCTGCCTAGCGTGAATGAACTCGGCAAGGCGTTGCTGTTCGCCTAGCTCGACAATAGCCCGGATCGTGACATCGACAGACATAGCAGGAACCTCTTATTAGTACCATATGGAGAACAGCACAAACCGTTTCAGTTGCAGCGACTAGCGACCAGGTTTTGCCGCATCGATATACCATTTTTCCATGCGCTTCATACGGCATGCTCACGACGAACGGACATGCGACTCAGAAATTCCCCGCGAGAGCCGCATTCAGCATAATCAAGACAAAACCATTCTGGAGAGCGTGATACAAAATACAAGGCAGAGTCGAACCACTCCATTCGCGGAGGAAAGCGAGCAACAAGCCCAACACAAACAGCGCTGGAAAGATCAGCGGTATGAAATGAAACGCCGCAAAGATCGCTGCATTCAAGAGAATTGCAGGGACTGGGCCGTAGCGTTGTCGCAGCAAGGGGTAAATCATCCCGCGGAAGAAGAGTTCTTCCGCCAATGGCACGAGTCCAGCGACCAGCAACAAGACTAGCAGCAAAACTGGCAACGTGAAGGCTTGTCCGCCGGACAATGCTTCGATTTGCGGGTTCTCAAACGTGCCGCCCTGGAACCGGGCAATCGTTGTGTTAACCGCTGCGATACCTATCAACCCAATAAACACCAGCGGCGGGGTCGCCAGAAAGGTCTGAATCGGCGCAGCTCGCATACCCAAGGCCTGCCAGCCTGCCCGTCGCGCAGCAAAGAGATAGACGCCAAACACCAGTAAACTGTAAATCCCAACACTGGCAACATACAACACTGGCGACGCCAAACCGCTGCTTACTCCTAGTCCAGCCAACTGGATCGACACTTGGAGCGCAATAACCACTGCCACCGTACCAAACACCACCAAGAGCAACGCCAAGCCGACATCGCGCCACCCCCAGGGAATCGAAACCGGCGCATCACTCGTCATAATTCTCCTCTGCCAATGTCTTCCTCGGACACCAAGGTTGGGGCAGACCCAGACATCTGCTGGCATTGCCGGCACAATCCAAAGACAGACAAATGCTCCAGACGGGCAGCAAAGCCATAACGCCGCTGCAGTTCCGCGCGTATCGTGTCGAATATCGTCGGATCGATTTCGAACATCGCCGCACAGTTTTCGCACACCAGGTGATGGTGCTGGTGATGCGTCGTCAGCGTATAGACCATATGCCCCTTCCCAAGGCTCGTCTCGCTGACCAGGCCAGCGACCCGCAACCATTTCAAGGTACGATAAACCGTCGCCATATCAATTTGGATGTTGGGGTATCGTACTGCCAACTGTTGGACAATATCATCAGCACTGAGATGGTAATCGCTCTGTTGGAGGATTTCCAGCATCAGCCGGCGCTGTGGGGTGAGCCGATATCCCAAGCCGCGTAGGTACCGAATAAGATCATCATAGTTCATACGAAATGGTGAGCCGTGAGCGCATGATGATCTCGCTCGGCGCTATCTTGCGGATCCACATGGATGCTTGCTTCTGAAAGCGCGGGTAACTGATGAAGCAGGCGATGCCGGACTTCTTCGGCAATCGCATGGCTGTCGGCGGTATTCAGGCTCGCCTCCACAACGATATGCAATTCAGCGTAGAGCTGGTGCCCGATCCAGCGCACCTTGGCTGCATGCAAATCGAGCACGCCCTCCACCGGGCGTGCCGTCTGCTCGATAGCGTCAACCAACCCGGGATCGACCGCGTCCATCAGCCGTTCCCAGATTCGTCGACCCGCATCGCGCAGCACAAAGAGGATCGCGACGGTGATCAAGATGCCAATGATTGGATCAGCCAACTCCCAGCCTAGGAGCGCACCAATCGCGCCGCCTAAGACTGCCAAAGACGTAAAGCCATCTACGCGGGAGTGTTGTCCATCGGCAATCAGCGCCGCACTGCCAATCCGCTTGCCGACACGGATACGATACTGGGCGACGACTTCGTTCCCAATAAAACCGATGATAGCGGCAGCAATCACCCAGCCGACATTGCGTAGCGGTTGCGGCTCGAACAGTCGCCGCACCGATTCGTAAGCGGCTAAAACCGCACTGAAGCCGATCATAAGTACGATGAAGATGCCAGCAATATCTTCCGCCCGTCCCCAACCATAGGTATACCGCCGATTGGGCGGGCGTCGCCCAATAACGAAGGCCACCCAGAGCGGCAGCGCGGTCAGCCCGTCAGAGAAGTTATGGATCGTGTCGGCCAGCAACGCCACACTACCGCTGAAGTAGACGACAATCACCTGCAAGAACGCCGTTACTAGAAGGCCAGCCAGCGAGATTTTGACGGCGCGGATGCCCTGTTCGCTTCCGGTCAGCGCCCGATCAACTTGCGGCCCCTCGTGGCTGTGCGCGTGGAAGAAGACGCCGAACCATTTGCGCCAGCCCCGTACCGCGTGGTCGTGGTCGTGGCCATGGTCATGATTGTGGTCATGGTCATGGTCGTGGCCATGGTCATGATTGTGGTCATGGTCGTGGCGATCCGTGTGTTGGTGTTCGGGCTTGGCGTTTGTAGCACTCTCGTGCATCATCTGACTACTCCTTGAGAACATCCGGTCTTACTCATCAAGCGTATTGACATAGAAGGCTTCTGGTGATTTCAGGCCTGTAGTGATCGAAGGAGACGCTATCCATACTCATCTATGCTTCGGGATGGTCGGGCAGCGCATGGACGACATGGGCCAGATGATGCAATGCCTCGCGAAAGAGCGCCGCAACATGAACGTCGTCAACCGAATAGAAGACCCGCGTCCCCACACGGCGGAATTTGACGACACGCAAATCGCGCAAGCTCTTGAGTTGGTGCGACGTAGCCGATGGTGTAATACCAGCGATTTCTGCCAGTTCATTAACACTGTGCTCACCCTTAGTCAACGCGTAGACGATGCGCACTCGTGTTGGATCGGCGAGGGACTGAAACGTCCGCGCTACCAACAGCGCAACTTCGCCCGACAATTGCGGTGCGGACAGAAACACATCAACCACATCATCAGTCTCAGTAGCGGGCAGCGTTCGAACTTGAGCAGCAATCGATCGTGACATAGGACTGCATTACTGTATATATGAGCAAGTATGCATATTTTAAGCAGTTGAGTCGCTTTTGTCAATACGTGTGTTGTCGTATTTGTCTGGATAGTACGCAGGCGGGAAGGTGCGCGAACGCGCAGATGCGCTCGAACAAACTCACTGCGAAGACCGGTCAAGCAGCGCTAGAACCTGTTTTTTTCCTAACAAAAGATATCATAATGCATCGCCAATTGGGATGTATTTGCGATATAATGTTCATGCAACTATTTGCAACAGTAAGTGGAGGCGCCTATGTTTGCCCAGTGGTTGGTCGACCGGTTGGTATTAGGTTTACATATTCCGGATGGATTTCTCAGTGTTCCTGTCGCATTGGCGTGGTGGATCTTGACAATCTTGGTCGTTACCATCGCCGTCAACAAAACAAGCAAAAGCCTGAATGAGCGGCAGGTTCCGCTGATGGGCGTTATGGCCGCCTTCATCTTCGCAGCGCAAATGCTGAACTTCCCCGTCCTCGGCGGCACGTCAGGGCACCTACTTGGCGGCGCACTCGCCGCGCTCCTGCTTGGTCCCTGGGCCGGCGTCCTGGTGATGACTTGTGTCGTCGGACTTCAGGCGCTACTGTTTCAGGACGGCGGGCTGCTCGCGATGGGCGCCAATATCTTCAATATGGGGATTGCCACAACGCTGGTCGGGTATGGGCTTGGCGTTCCACTACTACGCGCATTCGGCGGCAGACCATGGGGCCTGGCGCTGACCGGATTCGTTGCCGGCTGGGTTTCGGTGATGCTAGGCGCTGCACTGACTGCGTTACAGCTTTCGCTATCCGGCCTCGCAGCAGCGATTGTTTTTCCAGCAATGCTCTTCGTCCATGCTTTTATCGGCATCGGCGAGGGACTGATCACGATGGCAGCAATTGCTTTCGTTGTCAGTACGCGCCCCGATCTGGTCGACTCATTGGCGGTCTACCTTGACCCAACGGCGGCGCAGCGACCCATAAGTCGCGGTCTGCTCGGCGCGGTCACCGGATTCGGTTTGGCGATTGCGCTGGGCGCGACCCTGCTTGCGCCTCTGGCTTCGGGCGATCCGGACGGATTGGAGCGCGTCGCCGAGGATCAGGGTTTTATCGACCGTGCCCAGGATGCGCCGTTTAATCTTCTGCCCGACTATGCCATACCCGGACTAGAGGGCGGATTCTCGACCATTCTGGCGGGTATTGTCGGGCTGCTGATCGTATTCGCCCTCGTCTACGGCATCACCATGATGCTTCGGGGCCGCAACACCGCTACATCCGACCCCCATCACAAGTAGGTGGAGTCGCAGACCCGCAACGGTGATTAACCCGTTTTCACAGACGCTCCCTGAATGGAAACCCTATGTCTTTATCAAGTACGCTACTCGACCGCTACATTGACCATCAAAGCCCGGTTCACGCCCTAGACCCGCGTGTGAAGGTACTGTTGACCTTTGGGTACATCCTGGCAGTGGCGCTGCTGCCGCCAGGATCATGGCTAGCGCTGGGCATCTTCGCTGCGCTGCTCTGGTGGGCGGTATGGCAGGCGCATCTTCGATTACGAACGATTATTACGCGGTCATTCGTCGCTTTGCCCTTCGCGTTGGTCGCCGTCTCGGTCGTTTTCACCCAGCCCGGCGCACCGTTATTTCGCTTCCCAATGGGCTTTATCACGCTCACTGCCACCGACGCCGGCCTGGTTCTGTTTCTCAGTATTGTCCTCAAATCCTGGCTATCGGTTCAGGCTGCCCTGCTACTCACCACTACCACGCATTTTACCGATGTGCTGTATGCCATGCGGGGCTTGCGTCTCCCGGCAGTGCTTGTCGCTGTTCTTTCATTTAGCTATAGATATTTGTTCATTCTGATTGATGAGGCGCAGCGCTTGCTCCGCGCACGCGAGTGCCGCTGCGCCGAACAGCCCGGTCAACGCAGCGGCGGCAGCATTGCTTGGCGCGCTCGCGTAGTCGGGAGCATGGTCGGCACATTGTTTTTACGCTCCTACGAACGCAGCGAGCGGATTTATGTCGCCATGCTCGCACGCGGTTATGATGGCGAGATTCGCACCTTACGCCCCCGCACCATGTCCACGAGTGAGCGGGGCCTGTTGATGACGGCCCTGGCCAGCTTCGCTGCACTGATCCTGTTCGCTTTCATTTTGTGATCAAACAACTGGAACTTGTCGGAGATTGAAGAAGCCCCAGTCTTCAATATGGAGAGGTGAATTATTACTATGCAAACACTCGTCGCGCCTGATACCCGCGTCAACGGCACTGGACCAGCGCTCGACGTACACGATCTTCGCTATTGCTACCCCGATGGAACCGAAGCATTGCGCGGGATCAACATACGTATTGCGTCCGGCGAAAAAGTCGCCCTGGTCGGCCCCAACGGTGCGGGAAAAAGCACACTCCTCTTGCACCTCAACGGCGTGCTGCGCTGCACCGACGGCGCTGTTCGCATCGGCGGCGACCCGGTCAACGATACCACCGTTCGCACTATTCGGGCGCGGGTAGGTATGGTTTTTCAAGACCCCGACGACCAACTCTTCTCGCCCACGGTCTTCGACGATGTCGCCTTCGGCCCGCTACACATGGGGCTGCCCGAGGGCGAAGTATATCAGCGCGTGAGTTGGGCTTTGGAACAGGTCGGCATGAGCGGCTTCGAGCAGCGTATGCCCCACCACCTCAGCATTGGTCAGCGCAAGCGCGTGTCGCTGGCTACCGTGCTCTCGATGCAGCCTTCCATTCTTGCGCTCGACGAGCCCTCGGCTGGGCTCGACCCGCGCGCGCGGCGGAGCCTGGTGGCGCTTTTACAAGAATTACCGCAAGCTATGCTGGTTTCGACCCACGACATGCGCCTGGTCCAGGAAGTCTTTCCACGCATGGTCATTCTCGCCGAGGGGAAGATCGCCGCCGACGGACCTAGCGCCGACCTGCTAACCGACTCAGCGCTGCTGGAACGGTATGGCTTAGAACGCCCGTAGCATGTTACCTAAGCATAGGCTCGTCACGCCTTACCCATCGCCCACCCCGCGTGTTCAGCGAGCGAGGCAAGTGATGAGTAAGGCGAGGCGACGGGGCGATGAGACCAAGCCATCAGGTCAGCGCGGCAGCATCACACCTCCTTCAACGCATTGACGAGATCGAGCGTGCCCTTTTTGGCATCAGAAAAGAACATCAATGTGTTGTCGGCAGCGAAGAGCGGATTGGGAATACCGGCAAAACCGGGGCTAAGGCTGCGCTTGATCACGATCACACTCCGCGCCTTATCGACATTCAAGATCGGCATCCCGGCAATCGGACTAGACGGGTTGGTGCGCGCCACCGGGTTGACCACGTCGTTCGCGCCGATCACAATGGCGATATCGGCCTGCGCGAACGTTGGATTAATCTCGTCCATCTCTTTGAGCTTCTCATAGGGCACATCTACCTCGGCCAGCAAGACATTCATATGCCCCGGCATCCGTCCGGCTACCGGGTGAATGGCAAACTCCACCTCAACGCCTCTGTCTTCCAGCAACTCCACCAGATCGCGCACAGCGTGCTGTGCCTGGGCAACCGCCATACCGTAGCCGGGCACAATAACCACCCGCTGTGCGCCTTCCAGCAACATGGCCAATTCCTCCGCCGTTGACGCCTTCACCTTGCCGGCATAGACATCGTCAGCCGATTCAACGCTCTCGCTTGGAACCCAGACACCAAACAGCACATTGGTGAGCGAGCGATTCATCGCCTTGCACATGATATTGGTCAAGATCACGCCCGACGCACCAACCAACGAGCCGGTAATAATCAAGGCGTTGTTGTTGAGCACGAACCCGGTCGCAGCGGCGGCCAATCCAGAATACGAGTTGAGCAGCGCGATAACCACAGGCATATCGGCGCCGCCGATTGGCAGTACGAGCAAGACGCCCAAGAGCGCAGCAACCGCGAGCAATCCCCAGTAGATGTTGGTCATCGAGGGGTCAAACACCAGCCAACCACCGAGAGCCACGGCAACGATCAGCAGAATGGCATTGATAAACTTTTGCCCTTTCAGATGCAGCTCTAGCGTATAGCCTTGCAACTTCCCGAAAGCGACCAGACTGCCCCAAAACGTGATTGAGCCGATCAGCCCGGCGGCGGCGGTGGCGATGGTAAACTGTGCCGACTGGACCGCTGCTGGATCGATAACCAGCATTTCCAGCAGCGCCGCACCCGCCACCAGCATCGAAGCTGCGCCGCCGAACCCGTTGAGCAAGGCGACCATCTGCGGCATTGCCGTCATCTGAATACGCAGCGCTAGAACCGCGCCAATCGCTGCGCCAACCACCAAGCCAACTAGAATCAGCTCGTAGCTCAAAATAGCGTGGTCGAATAGTGTGACAACGACTGCAATCAACATACCCACCGCACCGAGCGTATTACCGCGCACCGCAGTACGCGGATGGGTCAATCCCTTCAGGCCAAGAATAAAGCACACCGAGGCCAAGAGATAGGCGAGGTTGATCATAACCATCGTTTATGCCTATTCCTTCCTGCGAAACATCGCCAGCATCCGGTTCGTGACCATAAACCCCCCGATCACATTGATTGTCGCAAAAATGATGGCGAGGACGCCCAGAATCGTCGTCAGAAGCGATTGCTGCGCCCCGGCAGAAAGCAGTGCGCCAACCAGAGTAATACCCGAAATTGCATTCGACCCCGACATCAGCGGCGTATGCAGCGTGGGCGGCACCTTGGTGATAATCTCAAATCCGATAAAGATAGCCAGGACAAATACTGTCAACGCAACCACAAACAGTTCCATATGCTTGTTCCTTGCCCTTCATTTTAATTCGCTGCTTGTCCAGCTTCGGCTAGCACACACACGCGAGGGTTAACGATCATGCTTTCGTGCGTGACCAGCGACTCGTGAACAATCTCGTCGTCCCTGTTCAGTTGGAGCTGTCCGTCTTTGATGATCAAGCGTAGGAAGTTGACCAAGTTGCGACTGTAAAGCTGGCTGGCATGGTTGGGGACAGTGGCGGAAAGGTTGGTTGGGCCTAAGATTGTGACATCGTTGACCACAAGCGTTTCGTTGGCGCGGGTCAACTCGCAATTGCCGCCACGTTCAGCCGCGAGATCCACGATCACCGACCCTGGTTGCATCGCTTGCACCATGGCTGCTGTGATCAGCACCGGAGACCTTTTACCGGGGATAGCTGCGGTAGTAATAACCACGTCGCTACGCGCCACAACTGTTGCCATCAACTCCTGCTGACGATGATAAAAGTCCTCGCCAAGCGACTGCGCATAGCCGCTTTTGTCCTCGGAAGCGCCCGGCTCCAGCGACAACTCCACAAACTTAGCGCCGACGCTCTCGACCTGTTCCTTTACGACTGCGCGCACATCGTAGGCTTCAACTTGGGCGCCCAAGCGTTTGGCAGTCGCAATTGCCTGTAATCCAGCAACCCCCGCCCCAATCACAAAGACGCGCGCCGGCGTGACTGTTCCCGCAGCAGTCATGAGCATCGGGAACATGCGCGGCAGTAGGTTAGCAGCCAACAAAACCGCCTTGTAGCCCGAGACAGTGGCCATCGACGACAAAGCATCCAGGTTTTGCGCGCGGCTGATTCGCGGCACAAGCTCGATGGCAAAAGCAGTGACGCCTCGCTCGGCCAGATTCTGCACTAGATGCGGTTCGCCCAAAGGCTCTAGAAAAGCGATCAGCCATTGCTGCGGTTGCATGAGATGCAGGTCGGCCAAGCCCAACTGGGGATTTGCACCGCCAGCCCGCACCTGGAGCAGTCCATCGGCGGCGGCAAAAACCTCTTCGCGCGACGGAGCGATCCGCGCACCGCGTTCCTGGTATAGCGCATCGGGCAACTGGGCTTCCACTCCTGCACCGCGTTCCACCAGAACGTCCAGACCGAGTTTGAGCAGCGCTGGCACGTCGGCAGGTATCAAGGCGACACGCTTTTCCCCAGGAAAGGTCTCTTTTGGGACTCCAACAATCATCGGATCTCCTCTCTCTTCTCGACGAGTTGTGAGCACGTTTGTCCACCGCTATACCCATGGCGATATTGTGTTTTTTTTCACAAAAACTTGGCCGCAATCAAGAACTTTAAGAATGCCAGTCTTGTGCTCTGGGACACACATCACGGGATGGGTTGCATAGCTAGGTGGCAAGATTCAGTATAACATGGTCTGCGCAAGATATTGTTGAAGTGTTCTTCGAGGCAGAGAACCTTCTCAACAAGATCCTTGTTAGGCAAGTTCTCAAAAAACAAAGAGGTTGTATTAGTGACGGTAGTGCATCGTAGTCAGCCAAATCACGCGCGGCTCGGAGTGTGCTACGGGGATTGCGCATCCATCCGCGCCACCTCCAAATCCATTCCAAGTTGGGCAAAGAGGGCGTACGCTTCCTGCCACATCGCCTGCCCCCGTTCCTTATCGCCGCTTTGGAGTGCATAACACGCCCATTCGCGCAACGTACGCGCCCGTTCGCTAGCCAGGCCAAGGATGCGGAACATACGCTCACTCTCGGCAAAACACGTTGCCGCACCAGCGTGTTCGGACAGATGCGCCATCGCCATACCCATAACTCGCCACGCTGTGCCGATGTCGTTCTTATTTGTAACCCGACGTGCCATATCCAGTGACTGTTGTGCTGCAGCAAACCCCTCTTCGAAGCGGCGCCGCCCCAAACAAACCAGAGCTTGCGTATAGTAGAACGTGGCAAATTTGGTTAACTGGCTCGATCCAGCCAGGGTAAATGCGCGTTCCAGATCCTTCTCGGCGCCGGCATAATCACCCAGTTCGGCACGAGCGCGGGCCAAGCCAACAAAAGCAAACACTTCAACGAGGCGTAGCTCTGCTTCGCGTGCTGTTGCAAGCGCCTCTTTGAAAAAGGTGATGGTTGTCTGATAATCGCCACGATTGCGGAAATTGGTCGCGATATTGTTCAGAGTCATCGCAGTGCTTGTGAGATCACCTAGATGACGAAAGATGCTCAATGCTTCCTGTTGATGATTCACGGCCTGAACATATTCGCCGTGATACTGTTCTGCGGCGCCAAGCAGATCAAGGCTGCGCGCCAACTCCAATGGGGTGTTGAGCTTTCTGCTCAACGCCACCGCTTCCTCGCCGATTGCCCGCGCCACCGTTATATCGCCCAGGCGAATACACGACCAACCCTTGGCATACAACGCCAGCGCCTGATCTTGCTGACTTCCTTCAGCACGAGCCACATCCTCAGCTTGCGTCGCATATTTCAGGGCAGCCTGCGGGTCGCCCTGATTCGCCATCGACCAGGAGAGACAAAACAGAGCCTGCACTTGCGCTGGAACATCGCCAACAAGCGCAGCAATGTTCCGCATGGTCTCAAACGCAACCGCAGCTTTCGCATACTGCGCCTGAGCGCCCAGTGTCCGCCCCAACCCATTGTAGAGCGTAATTCGCAGCGGGTTATGCGCTGCTTTATCCGGCAAAAGCGCCAATGCTTTATGGTAGCAACTCATTGCCGCTTCCTGCGCATAGGCGTTTTGAGCCTGTTTTCCAGCCCGTTCCAACCACACTGCTGCGGTGGCAGATTCGCCGGCCCGCTCGTAATGTTCGGCGATCAATCGGGCATGACCGCCCGAGCGCTCACCAAGCTGCTCGATCAACCATGCCGCCACTTGCGCATGATAGCGAGCCCGTTCTGGTTCCGGGATACTCGTGTAAACCAATTCGTGGAGCAACGTGTGCTTAAACTGGTACGCTTGCTCATCGCCCAAGATAGCGTGCTGATCTTCGAGAATCAACCCATAGCGCTGGAGCATAACAAAAACCTGATCGAGCAGCAGTTCGGTCTGAGTGGCGCCTGAAACATTGCTCGTACTGAGCCGTGCTACGGCGCCAGCCCAAAACACCCGCCCAACAACCGCGGCACACTCGAGTACCATCCGTTCTGGCGGATCAAGCGCCTCTAGGCGTGCATACAACACTTCGGTTATCGTTGCCGGGATACGGATGTTCCGGATTTGCCCTGACTCGAGTTGCCAATAATGGGGATCAAGCTGAACCGTCCCATCGGTAATCAACATCTTGACTAGCTCTTCAATATAATATGGATTGCCGCCGGACTGGTTCACGATCAAATCGCGGATGACAATTGGCAGCCTAACTGTACTCTGGACCAATTCCCCAACCAGAAGACGGCTATTCCGCTCATCCAAAGCTTGCAGTCTCATGTGCATAAAACGGGGTAATCCTTGTTCCCAGTCCGGATGGCGTTCGAAGAAGCGACAGCGTGTGGTGCATACGATCAACAATGGCGCCGCTTGGATCTCACCAAGCGCCTGGATGAGGAAATTCAGCGAGCTTTCATCAGCCCAATGGATATCTTCCAGCAGACAAATCACCGGATGGGTTGCCGCCAGCGCAGCGAAGTACTGGATTGCATAACGTATCGCCCGGCTATGGATTTGCTGAAAGTCGTTTTGAATAGGCTGCAGGTATGGACTGGTCGAGAAGTCGAAACCCAGCAGATGCCCAATAAAATGCGCCTTTTCGATGCTACCCGCCCCAAGCACATCACTAATGCCTTGTTCCAGTTTGCTACGGACCAGGTCCACCGGGTCATTCTCTGTAATTTGGCAAGCCGATGCCAAAAGACCCATCAACAAAACATAGGGTAAATCACTAACACGCTGATCAGCCCAGGCTTGCAGGATAGTAAGGGGTTCAGGCAGCCGTTCGAGCCACTGACAATACTCGCAGATCAGGCGAGATTTACCAATTCCAGGCTCGCCAGTAATTGTGACCAGGTACGACTCCTGCATCTCTAGCGTCGTATGGAGAACATCGAGCAGTTGTTGCAATTCGGCGTCACGGCCAATCATTCGCGTCGGAGCAACAGTATTCTGATGTTGATTAATCGCAACAAGTTTGGCATAGAGCGTGGCAATCGAGGCATCAACAACTGCATCCCCAAGGCTAGCCCGTTGGGACTCCAAATGGGCGATTGCCTGTTCGAGTTGTGAGCGCTCGGTCAACATCTTTACGGATCTTTATTTATGTGCTAAATATCCTAACTCTCCTATTATACATCAAAATACATGCAAGCGCTTGATGTTTCGGCTTTTAAACCAAAATATAACAAATCAGCAGTTTCAAAGCACAAGACAAACGCAGAATCTGTGCTTTGAGACTACTGATTTGCCCGAATCTATCTTATCCGTCTATATTCCAGTTGTATTTACACGCGCTGGGCGGGTCGCCTCATACACAGCGATTGAATCTTCTTGCTGGCTGAGGAATCCCAACTGATCGACACCATTAAGCAGGCAATATTTTGCAAAGCTATCGATAGGAAAATGGACCTCGCGACCATCGGGCAACCGCAAGGTCTGGTTTGCGAGATCTACGGTCAGCGCCGTTTCTGGCTCCTCCGCACACAGGCTGACTAACTGGTACAAGGTCTCGCTATCCACAACGATAGGCAACAAGCCGTTCTTAAGCGCATTGTTCCGAAAAATATCAGCAAAATAGGTACTGATGATCGCTTTGAAACCATAGCCCTGCAATGCCCACGGTGCATGCTCGCGTGAACTGCCGCAACCAAAATTATGCCCGGCAACCAGAATTTGTGCGCCAACTGTTTCGGGACGATTTAGGACGAAGTCGGGATTGGGCGCGCCACTCGCATCGTAGCGCCAGTCAGCGAACAATGATTCGCCCAGGCCCGCCTTATTCGTTGTTTTCAAGAAGCGAGCCGGGATGATCTGATCGGTATCGATATTCTCGACCGGCAGTGCAGCGACTTTGGCCGTAAAGGTATTGATTGGTTCCATACTAACTCCTACAAGTGACAAGGCTGCACTAGCTGAGCAACGTGCGCACATCTGTGATCCGCCCGTTCAGGGCGGTGGCGGCTGCCGTGAGCGGGCTAGCCAAGAAGGTTCGTCCGCCTTTGCCCTGGCGACCTTCAAAGTTGCGATTACTCGTACTGACCGCGTATTGGCCTGGCTGCAATTGATCACCGTTCATCGCGATGCACATCGAACATCCTGCTTCGCGCCACTCTGCGCCCGCCTCCCTGAAGACACGATCGAGTCCTTCGGTTTCGGCCTGGCGTTTGACTTGCTGCGAACCAGGTACAACAAGCACACGCACGCCGTCGGGGACTTTCCGGCCTCGCATCAAGCCCGCCGCCAGACGCAGATCGCTGATCCGCGAGTTGGTGCAACTGCCGATAAAGATCACATCAACCGGATGGCCCAGCAGCGGTTGGCCGGGTCGCAGCCCCATATAGGTCAAGGCTTTATCTAAAGCCGTGCGCGCACTGGGATCGCTCAGAATCATTGGATCGGGAATAGCCCCGGTAATCGGCATGCCCATCCCCGGATTCGTGCCATAGGTAATCATTGGAGTCAGAGCGCCGGCGTCCAGTGTAACGGTGTGATCGTATGTTGCACCGTCATCAGTCGACAACGCGCGCCAATCAGCGAGCGCCGACTCCCATGCTGCGCCTTGGGGAGCGTGGGGGCGCCCTGCAATGTAGTCGAAGGTCATCTCGTCCGGGGCGACCATACCGGCCCGCGCGCCGCCTTCGATACTCATATTGCAAATAGTCATGCGCTCTTCCATCGAGAGGGCGCGCATCGCTTCGCCGGTATATTCAAAGACATAACCCGTACCGCCGCCAATGCCGATCTTCGCGATAATAGCAAGGATAATATCCTTAGCGGTGACGCCGGGATGGAGCCGCCCATCGACCCGAACTTCCATCGTTTTCGGCTTGTCCTGAAGTAAGCACTGGGTTGCCAGGACATGGGCGACTTCGCTGGTTCCAATGCCAAAGGCCAATGCACCAAAGGCGCCATGCGTGCTGGTGTGGCTGTCGCCGCACACAATCGTCATCCCTGGCTGAGTCAACCCTTGCTCTGGGCCAATTACGTGGACGATGCCTTGATTCTGGCTGCCGAGGGCATAGAGCGGGATGCCGAAGTCAGCGCAGTTACGCTCTAGCTGAGCCAGTTGGGCTGCCGCTTGCGTGTCGGTCACCGGAATCATGCCGTGAGCATCACGCGGCGTCGTCGGCGTGCTGTGGTCCATCGTCGCCAGCGTGCGGTCGGGACGGCGTACCTTTAGCCCGCGCTCTCTAAGCTGGGTGAAAGCCTGGGGCGAAGTTACTTCGTGAACCAGGTGTAAGTCAATATAAAGCACTGCCGGGGTATCGGCAGTTTGCGGACGCACCAGGTGGGCATCCCAAATTTTCTCGAAAAGCGTCTTGGGGTGTTGGGTCATAATCTTAACTCCATGCGCGCAAGCAAGAGGTAAACAGGCACAGAGACCAGCAATGAAATCCCTTGCACCTGTTCACGCTTTCTTTATATTATTATTGACAATTCCTCTGCCAAGTGAAACCCATTCCTGGATGACTGATCATCTCCACAACTGTTTCGAGGCTCTTCCATTTTATGAGGACGACAGCACTGCTGTATCACACCTCGCCTCTTCCTGAACGCTGGCGCGCAACAATGGCAACTCCAGGCTATCCCACAGCGCTTGCCAACTGGCCTCGATAATGTTCTGCGAGGCGCCGATGGTGCTCCAACGTTCTTCGCCACGAGCGCTCTCGATCAGCACCCGCGGCGTTGCCGCCGTGCCACGATGTTCGTCAATAATTCGCACTTTGTAATCGACCAGACGAACCTCGGCCAGTTCGGGGTAGTGCGGCAACAGCGCCTTCCGTATCGCCCGATCGAGCGCGTTGACTGGACCGTCGCCCTCCGCAGCGGTATGCATCACTTCGTCGCCAATCCGCACCTTGACCGTCGCCTGTGATGCCATATTGTTATCGCCGCGCTTCTCAACAATGACGGTGAAGTCGAGCAATTCAAAGGGCGCTACATAGTCGGGCGCACTCCGCCGCACCAGCATCTCAAAGCTGCCCTCGGCGGCCTCGAACTGGAAGCCGCGGCTCTCCAAATCCTTGACCTGCTGCAAGACAGCGCGTTCGTTACCATTCAGAGCCAGCCCCATATCATCGGCGCGCATGCGCACATTTCCGCGCCCAGACAGCTCGCTGACCACAACACGCTTCTGATTGCCAACTAGGTTTGGTTCAATGTGCTGGTAACTCTCTTCGGCCTTGGCAATCGCCGCCACGTGGATACCGCCCTTGTGCGCAAACGCGCTCCGCCCAACATAGGGCGCATGGGTGTCGGGGTTGAGGTTAGCAACAGCGGCGACATAGTGCGCTACTTCGGTTAGGCGACGCAACTGGTCTGCTGCAAGACACTGATAATCGAGCTTGAGTTGCAGGTTGGCGATCAGCGGGATCAGGTCCATATTGCCACAGCGCTCGCCATAACCGTTGATCGTGCCTTGAACCTGTACACATCCTTCTTGCACGGCTGCCATCGCATTTGCAACCGCCAGAGCGCCATCATTGTGGGTATGAATGCCCAGTAATGGCGCTGTAAGCGCCGCCTGAGCAACGCCATGCGCTTCCGTGAGCCACTGGTGCGCCGCTATAAAATCGCGTACCGCACGCACGACCTGGGTGACCCAGCTAGGCAATGAACCGCCGTTGGTATCACAAAGCACCAGGTAATTGGCCCCCGCCCGCGCCGCGGCGCCGAGCGTCGCCAATGCGTAGGACGGGTTCGCGCGGTAGCCATCGAAGAAGTGCTCGGCGTCGTAGACCACTTCCTTGCCCAGAGCCTTGAAGTAAGCCACGCTATCGGCAATCATTGCCAGATTTTCGTCGAGCGATGTTTCGAGCACCTTCTCAACATGCAGCGTCCAGCTCTTGCCCACCAGGGTGACAACCGGCGTATTCGCCGCAACCAGGGCCTGGATGTTCGCATCATCTGCGCAAGAAGTGTGGGCATGGCGCGTGCTGCCAAAGGCGGCGATCTTGGCATGCTGCAACGGCGCATCACCGACTCGTTGGAAGAATTCGGCGTCCTTGGGATTCGATCCCGGCCAGCCGCCCTCGATATAGTGAACCCCCAACGAGTCTAGTTCGAGGGCGATCTTTAGTTTATCGTCACAGGAGAGTGAGAGTCCTTCGCGCTGGGTTCCGTCGCGCAAGGTCGTATCATACAGTAGAATTTGCACTGCTCGCTCCTTTGTCAGTTATAAGTTGCCGATATCATGAAAGGTCGAAAACCTGATCAAAGTTTGCGTGCGGTGCGGATGAAGGGCAGCAGGAAAGCAAAGGAACACTTTCCTACTGCCAGAGTCACCTCCACTTGGTTTTGCATGCTTGCTCCTACCATTGCGGGCAGGTGGCGGTCATGTACCTAACTGGCGCGGCGCGGATTGCGTTAGCAAGTATTGATGGGCGCTGACTGCGGCGCGGGCGCCATCGCCAATCGCGATTAACACCTGTTCGCCCAGGGCTCGGGTGACATCACCCGCTGCAAACAGACCCGAAATATCGGTCGCCCCGCTGCCATTGGTTTGCACAAAGCCATCCTGGTCAGTGATACCGAAGTTCTTCACCAGGTCGCTTTGCGGTTCCCGCCCTACATCAACATACGCCACATCCACATTCAAGGATCGCGGCTGGCCAGCCCGTTCAACCACCAACTGCTCGACCTTAAATCTACCAACTACCTCGGTTAATCGATAGCCCGCCAGCACTTCGACATTTGGGCGTTGTGTCAGCGCTTGGGCTATCGGAAGGGACATAATCTTCGTGTCTGGAATGACTAGATACACCTGTGCTGCTGTTTGGGCAAATTCGGCCGCTCCATACAGTGCATATTCGGTGGTGCCCACCACGCCAACCGAGCGATTCGCAATCTGCTGCGAGTGCGTAGTCACCGAATATCCGAGATTACCAACAAGCAATTCACCGGCGCCGGGCACTTCGAGCGAACGGGGTTTCGCTCCCGTCGCTAACAACACTGTCACGCCCTGTTGGACCCCATGATGCTTGGTTGCGACATGAAAGACATCACCTTCCCGCTTGATCTGCGTCACAAGATCATTCAACACCCGTCCTGTCCTGGTCTTGATCTGCCGCTCGAAGAGATGCACGGCAGAGCTGCCGATCAAATGGTCTTCTTCGTCCTCCGCATCTGGGAAATCGAAATGGACGACAATACTTCCCACAAGATAATCGCGATCCGCCGGCGTCACCTGATCGACTCGTCCCCCCAGCTTTTCATAGATCATCAAGAAATTGATCTGCTTGCCAATCGCATACATCGCTGCCGACTGACTTGCTGGGCCACCACCAATGATAATCAGATCATGCATTCCTCGCTCCTCCTTGAGTTTTTACTATGCCGCATTCCTACCCACATCATCGACGTGGATAGAAACCAGCTTCCAATACGGCTAGTGGAACGTAGGGTGGGTGCAGGTCATTATAAAGGATTTATTTATATACTGCAGTGATATATCAGATCTATGACAAACAGTTCAGCGCCGTTTTACCCTTTCAAGATATGAATAATAGAAGGCGCTCTGGGCTGATGCCCATGATCCATTTTGATAGTGTGGCAGATGGGCCGCACTATCGAAATGAACAGCTTTTGGTCAAGCGATCCGCTAAAGCTCAGACTTCCAACGCGGATAGCTGCCAAATACCTTGAACATACCGGTCTTTTCTCTAATCCGGTCCAATGCCTGGGCTATATGCCTATCAGTACGGTGACCATCGACATCGACGAGAAAAATATATTGGCCCAATACTTCCTTCGAGGGACGCGACTCCAGCTTGGTCATATTGATATGGGCTTGCGCAAGTTCCTCCAGCGCGTCAACCAGAACGCCAGCCCGATCTTCACGAAATCCGAAGCAAAAACTGGTTTTATCACTGCCGGTGGGCAGCGCGTCGTGCTGCGCCAATACGATAAAGCGCGTGACATTGCTGAGGTTATCGGCAATGTCGCGGGCCAAAATCTGCGCTCCTGTCAACTCAGCCGCGCGCAGCGTGCTGATGGCCGCCGCCGCACGCTCATCGGCAAGGGCCTCGGCGGGCGCGGCGCTATTACTCAACGACGCAACCGTCGCGACTCCGGGCAGACAGCGTTCCACAAAGCGGCGACACTGCGCCAACGACTGCGGATGTGCGTAGAGAACCTGGATCTGCGAGAGCTTCACTCCTGCTCGCGCCACCAGGTATTGCCGGATCGGGATAACCGTTTCGCCGGCGATTTGCAGCCGGGTCTCGTGGATCAATAAGTCCAGCGTGAACGTGACACTTCCCTCCAGCAGGTTCTCAATCGGCAACACCCCAACCTGCGCCGCTCCGGTTTCGATAGCGGTAACGACTGCCGGGATGCTCATCAACGGCAGGTAAGTTGCATCGGGACGATTGTCCGCATAGGCCATCGCCGCTTCTTCGCTAAAGGTGCCCGGCGGACCAAGATAAGCAATTGTTTGCATACGCACAACACGGTGCTTGAAACGTAGCGCAAACAGCGTAAACACAGCATCGCTTACGCTGTTTGGCTCACTCGCCTTTACCCAGCGTACTCATACCGAACATATCCACGGCGTAGACCGGCGCATCCTTGTCATAGCCGGCGGCATAGGCGGCTGCTTCGGCTTTGATTCGTTCCTGGCGCGCGGCAAGCATTTTGTTCAGCGCCCCCATGTAGGCTGCCGCCGCCGCGACAATGGTATCCATATTGACGCCATAGCCGCTAAAAATGGCGGGGCCGCGCCGTCCAATACCATTCTGAACGCCCTTCTTGCCGCCGTTTTCGGTCACGCCCTGCTCACGGATGCGAACCGTCACCTCAGCAACCGCATCAAGACCTTCGGTAATCGCGTTGATCGAAAACTCTATCAGCTCATTCGGGCGCTGCACAACCCGGTTGATCGCTTTGTAGACAGCATCGACTGGGCCAGTGCCGTGGGCGCTATCGGTACGAATCTGTCCGTCGGGGCAACGCAGCCGAACCGTCGCAGCCGGCGTCATGCTCGTTCCACTGGTAAATTGGACGTGTTCGAGTGTATAAATTTCGGGCGTGTGTTGAGTCTCACCCGCGATCAGCGCTTCGATGTCGCGGTCATCCACGATTTTCTTCTTGTCGCATAGATCTTTGAAGCGGGCGAAGACATGCTGAAAATCCTCGTCGTTAAGCTGGTAGCCCATTTCCTCGACATGCTTGCGGAAGGCATGGCGACCACTGTGCTTGCCCATAACCAGCAAATTGCCATCAAGGCCCACCGTTTCCGCATTCATGATTTCGTAAGTCATACGGTTCTTTAGGACGCCATCCTGATGGATTCCCGATTCATGGGCAAAAGCGTTCGCCCCGACGACCGCCTTGTTCGGCGGCACAGGCACACCAATAAAGGTGCTGACCATACGGCTGCTCCGGGCTAGCTCTTGAGTATCGATCTGAGTACGCACGTTGTAAAACTGGGCGCGGGTGTGGAGCGCCATCACCACTTCTTCGAGCGAAGCATTCCCAGCCCGTTCACCAATACCGTTGATGGTACACTCGATCTGGCGCGCTCCAGCGTGAACACCAGCCAAACTGTTAGCGACGGCAAGGCCCAGGTCATCATGGCAATGGGTCGAGATCACAACGTGTTCAGCACCAGGAACACGCCTGCGAATATTGGCGATCATCGCGCCATATTCCTCTGGGGTCGCGTAGCCGACCGTATCGGGAATATTGAGCGTCGTGGCGCCTTCTGCAACAGCAGCCGCTAAAACCTGGTGCATAAACTCGGGGTCGGAGCGACTAGCGTCCATCGGCGAGAACTCAACGTCGTTGCAGAGTGACCGGGCATAGCGAACCATCTTACGCGCCCGCTGCAACACTTCTTCGCGCGAGGAGCGCAACTGGTGTTCGATATGGATGTCAGATGTGGAAAGAAATGTATGGATGCGCTTTTTGGCAGCCGGCTGGATGGCGGCCCAGGCTTTGTCAATATCGTCTTGGTTGGCCCGCGCCAGCGCCGCAATGACGGGCCCATCCGCCGTACCGACCTCGCGGGCGATTTCGTGGACTGCGGCCCAATCGCCGGGCGACGCGGCAGGAAACCCGGATTCGATAATATCTACGCGCAAACGCGCGAGCTGACGTGCAACTTCCAATTTCTCTTCCAGCGTCATCGTACATCCCGGCGACTGTTCGCCGTCGCGCAGGGTAGTGTCGAAGATACGTACATGATCCTCGCCTACATGGGGTTCCATATCGGTATTGCTCCTTAACGCTACACAAACGACACGTTACAAACTATACGTTTAGCTCCCGTGCGCGGGAAGCGCACACGGGAATATAGATGGACATCTCAAACTGAGCTAGCGGCTATTTTTCATCAGGCGCCGCCCTGGCCTGGTTCGACTTCCCGCGGGTTGACGAACGGCATCATCCGCCGCAGTTCACGTCCGACTTGCTCGATCGGATGCTCGATATCTTTGCGCCGCAATGTATTGAAGCGCGGGCGGCCTTGGTGGTTCTCTTCGATCCATTCTTCGGCAAACGCACCGCTCTGGATATCGGCCAGCAGTTGCCGCATCGTCGATCGGATCTCCTCGTTGATGATCTGCGGGCCGGCGGCGTAATCACCATATTCCGCCGTATCACTGACCGAATAGCGCATATAATTCAGGCCGCCCTGATAGAACAGATCAACGATCAGCTTGAGTTCGTGCATACACTCGAAGTAGGCCACTTCCGGTTGATAGCCCGCCTCGATCAGCGTCTCGAAGCCCGCCTTGACCAGCGCACTGACGCCCCCGCACAATACCGCCTGTTCGCCGACCCGATCGGTCTCTGTTTCTTCGGCAAAGGTCGTCTTGAGCACTCCGGCACGGGTGCAGCCTAAGCCCTTGGCATAGGCTAGCGCATCTTCGAAGGCGCCGCCGGTCGAGTCTTGCTCGACCGCGATCAACGCCGGCACGCCGCCATCCTGCGTATAGACCTCACGCACGCGATGGCCGGGGGCTTTTGGCGCAACCATGCTGACATCAATGCCTTTCGGCGGGATGATCTGCCCAAAACGAATATTGAAGCCATGCGCGAACATAAGCGTTTTGCCCGCTTCCATATGCGGTGCAATATGGTCGCGATAGATATCGGCCTGACCAATATCCGGTGTCAGGATCATAATGACTTGGGCATCGCGAGCAGCATCTCCCACAGTCTGTGCGGTAAGCCCTGCTGCTTCGACCTTGGCCCAACTCTTGCTGCCGGCATAAAGACCGACCCGCACATCTAAGCCGCTATCTTTGAGGTTCATCGCGTGGGCATGGCCCTGGCTGCCAAAGCCAATAATTGCGATTGGCTTGTTTTGTAACCGCTCCAGATCCGCCTGCTTATCGTAAAAAAGCTCTGCCACAATATCCTCCATATATCGAAAACCGAGGCTTGAGTCGTCTTTGCTCAATCCGCAGCCCTTAGTTAAGCGCCGTTGCCAAATGCCCGTTGGTCTCGACATATTCCGATGCCTGATGCGTACGTGAACCGCGCACCATAGCGATCCGACCAGTCCGCATCATTTCCTTGACCCCAAAAGACCGGACGACCTCGATAAAGTTTTCGACCTTCGA
>JAKSDJ010000059.1 GCA_022360155.1 Chloroflexales bacterium
AGGCGGGTCGGACAAGAAGGGCGATGACGACGACAATGTCGTGGACGCGGAATTCAAAGATGCAAACTGATCTGTCTTTATTGTGGTCAGGGCTTCCAGCCATCGGAGGGTGTTGGGCGATGTCAGGATGCCTGATTATGGGAGATGGTGCCATGTCCAGGAAAGGGGTGGTCATGGTTTGATCACCGGGGATTGTGCTCGCCCCGCTGATCGGCGCGCTAGACGCCGAGCGATCTGAGCAACTACTGGAGCGAACGCTTGAGGTCGTGAGTGAGCGCCAAGGCCGGGTGGTCATCTTTGATGTCACCGGTATGTCGTTTGTTGATGGCGATGTCGCCAATACCATCCTGCGCACGGCACACGCTGCGCGTTTGCTCGGGGTGCAAACGATCCTCTGCGGTATTCGCCCCGAGGTGGCGCAGGTGTTAATCAGCCTGGGCGTAAGCATGAAAGATCTGCGGACGAACGCCGATTTGCATAGTCGCTTCTCAGCGCGACCCCGAACCACTCGGGAAAAGTTGTTTCTCCTGAGACAGTGTTATTCCGTTTACGGCAATACACTACAAATTGAGGCAGTAATGAGTCATAGCGGAGAAGCACTGCGTTATTCTAACCCACGCCCAGCTCCGCCTTGATCCGCGTCACTGCCGCCACAGACCCGCCGCTCTCGGCGGGCGCGGCGGTGATCGGTCGCCCGATGACCAAGTAGTCTGCCCCCGTGCGGATTGCCTCGGCTGGGGTCAGAACCCGGCGCTGGTCGCCCGTATTGGTCCAGGCCGGGCGCACCCCCGGCGTGACAGTCAAGAAGTTGGGGCCGCAGGACTGCTTGATTGTCGTCACTTCGTGCGGAGAGACAACGACGCCGTCCAGATCCGCTGCTTGGGCCAGGCGCGCCAAACGCGCCACATGAGTTTCCAGGGGTTCGTGTACGCCCAACTCTGTATTGAGCGTTGCTGTATCAATACTGGTCATGACTGTGACCCCGAGTAAGAGCGGCGGTGTAGCGCTGGCCGCACGGGCCGCCTCGACAGCAGCGCGTAGCATTGCACTGCCGCCGTCGCAGTGCAGAGTGAGCATGCGCACCTGGTCGCCAAAATTGGTGACAATCGCGCGCACTGCTCCAGCGACGGTGTTGGGGATGTCCTTGAATTTCAGATCCAGAAAGACGCTACCCCCCGCTGCTGCAATCGCTTCGACAACAGCCGGTGTCCCGACGCTGGTACACAATTCTAGCCCGACCTTGAATCCGCCGACATGGTCGCGTAGTTCGCGTACCAGCGCTAGCGCTTCCGGCAGCGTTGGCTTGTCCAGGGCGACCAGGATGCGCTGTTTCGGGTCTGTGTTTTTCACCTTTCCTCCTTGGTAATGTATTTCAACGGCTCAATAACACACGGTTGATTCTTCTCACCATCGCTGGCCCCTCATACACCAGACCAGTGTAGACCTGCAACAGGCTTGCCCCGGCGTCGAGCATAGCGAGGGCATCGCTGGGGCCAAAGATTCCGCCCACGCCAATGATCGGCAGTCGTCCGCCCGTTTCACGGCTGATGAAGCGGACAATCCGGCAAACTTCCGCTGCTAGTGGTTTTCCGCTTAGGCCACCGGCTTCGCTCGCCTGCGTGGGCGGCGTATGACATAGTCTCTCCCGGCTCAACGTCGTGTTCGTGGCGATGATACCACTGATATTGTGGATAGAACAGACCTCTAGCACTTCGCCGATGGCATGGTCGCTCAGGTCGGGCGCAATTTTGACCAGTAATGGCTTCATCTGTGCATCATGGCTCAAGTTCCAGTTCTCGCTTTGGAGTGCGGCGAGCAGTTCGTCGAGTTGGGCGCGGTCTTGCAGGGTGCGCAAGCCAGGGGTATTAGGCGAGCTGACATTGATAGCGAAGTAGTCGCCATAGGTGTAGAGGGTGCGAAACGAAGCGCAGTAGTCGTTGATCGCTGCTTCCACGGGCGTCACCCGCGATTTGCCCAGGCTGACGCCAATCGGGATCGTTTGAGAAGGCAGGCGACTCAGCCGGGAGGCCAGGGCTGCTGCGCCGTGGTTATTGAAGCCCATCCGGTTGATCAACGCCTGGTCGCGCACCAGCCGAAACAGGCGTGGTCGCGGATTGCCTGGCTGCGCTTGTAGTGTCACCGTGCCAACCTCGACAAAACCAAGGCCTAGCGCAGCCCACGCCGGGATTGCGATCCCGTCCTTGTCCATTCCCGCTGCCAATCCCAGTGGATTGGGGAAGCGCAAACCAAACAGTGTGCGCTCCAGCGCCGGATCTTGCACTGCCCACACTTGGCGAAGTCGGGAGGTCAGCCATAGAGCGTTGCTCAATGTGGCGAGCAGTGCCAACGTCCGCTCGTGGGCTAATTCAGGGTCGCGTTGCGAGAGGGAGAAGAGCATGGGGCGGAGGAGATGCTTATAGAGCATAACTGAATGCCGCAAAATAGTACTTGTCTACCTACCAGGAGGATGTAGCTGCTACAAACTCTGCCAAATCCATCATTCGGTTCAATCTTCCATTGAGTTGACACACATCTACAACCGCTGTTTTGTTTACATGAACAACACCATCTACACACGTGTCGTCTAGCATTTTGTTGAGGCGTGCGGGGTCATACTCATTTGTGATGACATAAAAGAGCAAACGATCACGACGAGTTTGGCGGTAAATACGCTCATAAGCCGCTTTATAAACTGGGCATTCGTTTGTAATATCATTCAGGCGATCATGGCGAACACTCCATTTAGCCGAGATGATGGCACATGGAATGTGTTCCTTTTTTACCAAAACATCAATACGTGGTGTACTACTACGACCAGGAAAAGTGATACCGGGGAAAATGGCTGTAGCTTCAACTTCAGTCTGATACATCACCGTAAGTCAGTCTTGCTTGACACCTTTTCCATGGAACACCCTAATTGATCAGCTAGATACTCATTAACCGCATTGGCGCATTTCTGCCAGGCATTTGGTTTTGTCCAAGCGCGTCGCTTGGCGGGCGATGCCGGACGTAGCTTGTCGGCATCAATAATGTGGGGTAAATTGGTGAATTCCAGCCACTCAATTGGCTCGTACCATAAAAGCGTTTGATAGATGCCCAACCATGCTGTTATTACACTTAGACCAGAGGGATACTCCGCAGCTTGGAATATCCGAATGGCATCGGCAATAGTTTGTTCACGGCTTGGCATGCTCGTTCTCTCGTGGACTTTCAGGCTTCAAGAGGCCGATAACATATTCTTCATGCATGCGTTGTTCTATCATTGAGTCGCTTTTTTTTCCAAAACGCGCCGGCATCATACGCTTGTTACGGTCCAGGTTGCGTTTCGCTATACCAACTACGTCAAATCCTAGTCGATCAGCAATATCAGCCAGGCATGAATGGGTTTGAACATCAATGCTGCGCATGATCGATGTGCCAACAACAATGACTGCTGCTGAGTTTGGTCGAAGCACGCGCTGCATCTCAGCGAGGACCGATCGTATTTCTATAAAATACTTGCGTAGAATCCCTGCTTTAGCTTTATCTCGTTCAGCTAGCTGATGAATGATGTGTTCTGGTTTTTCAGGTAATGCACCATACTGGAATTTGCTAACGCGTTCAGAGCCTATATATTCAGCGCGTAAATCAGATAAATCAACTATAGACTCGCCGAGCCATACGAGCGAGAACTTGTGGGCGCGCATATAGTCTATTGCATTAGCGTACGGTGGCGAAGTAATGATAAGGCCAATGCTCTCATCCCCAAATGGCATTGCGCGAGCATCACCAGCTTCAACTCTAGCCGGATGACCATTGAGTTTGAGTTGGGCGATACTCTTGAGATTCTTTCTTAACCGGAGTGAGAACTGTTCGATGGCGTTCTTCGGGACTTTTGCACTATCAATGTGAGGACGACTATGGGCTAGGTCGCGGGCGCAAGAAACCCCGCCTGATTTTGTGATGATTATCGAAGAGAAAGTCAATTCTAAAAACTGTTTGATCAGTGCATCGTTGACATCTTGAATTGCCAGAACCAATGCTACAAGCTCACGTTGCGTGTCTGGCAAAAACCAATAATCTATAAATTTCTTCGTCCGTTCATCGAAGCGCTTCGTAAGTTCTTGATCAAGGATCTCCGCAGAGGATAGAAGAATTTGCGCTTTTGAAATCACCTTATACCCAATCTCTCGTAAATCATCTACATTCATTGGTGTTGTTTTAACACGACATAATCGTAAGGCTAGCGGGTCGATGTCTAACCCTATACCAAGCCTTCCCTCGATTAAGGCTTCAACGACTGTGGTTCCTGATCCCATCATCGGATCAAGTACGATATCGTCAGGATTTGTTAGGCCTCGGATGAAGGCGCGGGGCAATTGGGGTGGGAACTTAGCTGCGAATGAATGGAGATCGTGTGAAGCATACTGGCTGTTCTCGCCATGAAAGTCGAGTTCGCCTTCCAGCAAGGTGCTAAGCCGTTCTCGTTTGCTTAGACTCTGGTGAGCGTCTTTGAGCATATCGGATGAAGGAAATGGCGAGCCATCGAATGCAAAGAGGCGAAGTTGTTCTTTGAGGACGTGGAGTTGATTGCGATCAGTCAAATGGGTTAACGACATAATTTCCTCGCCTACTAATAACTCGGCCTATTGAGGAGACGCGAGTTTCCAGAAATTCTGTATTTGGTCAGATTATACTAGAAAATGTGTGTTATGGCGATGGTTCCAAAGATATTGTTAACACGTCGCTCATGCTCGCTTCTCCTCCCGCACCGCGCGCCATGCCGCTTGCAGCCGCTGCGTTTCAGCCGGGGTAAGCTTGTGCTGCGGGCTGTAACGCGCCCGATCGAGGATATCCACAACCTCGGCTAGAGCGATGGTCGCTGCACCAACCTGCGGAGCAAGGAGCGTTGCATATTCGCGCAGCGTTGCGCCCATCGGCCAGGCTACATCGCGCTGTTGCCCGTATTGCTCGATCTGCTGCTGCACAACATCGGGCAGCGATCGCCGCGGGGCGAATAGATTCCACCCAGTGCGGAACAATCGCCGCCATGGTGGCGCCGTGGCGGCCACAATCAGCACAACAATCACTAGGATACTGGTCAGATATGGCTGCACGTGTTCGAGCAGCGATGGTTCCGGCAGCGCTATAGGCACGGCTGGCGCGCTGTGCGGCGACTCGGTTGTTGTGCGGGCGGGTAGCGGGCGTATAGGCGTCGGCTCGAAAGGCAACCAGCGGCCATCGAGATAGATCTCGGTCCAAGCGTGTGCGTCGCCTTCGCGTATGGTATAGGTCTGCATCGCGGGATCGTAACTGCCGGTGGCATAACCCACCGCAACTCGCGCCGGTATGCCCAAGGTGCGGGCCATCACCGCCATCGCCGAGGCGTAGTAGGTGCAGTAACCCTGACGCATATCGAAGAGGAATTGGTCCACAGCGTCGCTGTGTGGGGGCAGCGGGGCGACTTCGTAGCTATATGGCAACTCGCGCAGATAGCGTTCCAGGGCCAGGGCCGTATCATAGCGAGTATTGCTGTCACGAGCCAGGGTGTGGGCCAGGTCGGCCACCCGTGACGGCAGATTGCGCGGCAGCTCCAGGTACGCCGATATGTCGGGCGGAGGCCGTCCGCTGGCATCGGGGATAGATGGTTGGGCCAACTCGGGCGGCTGTGACAGCACCCGGTAGCGGTATAATGATTCAGCGCCGCTCAAAGCTGCCAGGCTGCCATCGGGAAGCCTTTCACCTACGGTGTCAATGTCTGCGCCGACGATGTCGGGCAAGCCAATCAGCAGGGTTCGGTCGGCGCGAGCGTCCGCTATCTCCTGGACGATCAGCTCGGCAGAGACTTGCGTGGGGATGGGCAACGCAGCTTGGGGCTGGAGCACCGCAGGAGCTGACCAGTTTCGACCGTTGTACTCGCTCAATACCCTGGCGCGCCAGTAGTGCGGCCATTGGTTCGCGGGCAGCGGCGCCGATGTACGCACCTGGAGGACGAGCGTGTTGGGTGAGTCCTGCTCCAGCGATTGGCCTAGCTCAATGGCCGGTAAGCTTGACAACGCGATCTCAGCTTCAGGGGCGCTAGGTGCAAATGGTCGCACTTGCCCGCGCTGGATCGAACGGTCGAGTTCGGCCAGGCCCGAAGGTGGTTGAAACCAGCCCCAGATCGCCTGGGCCAGAGGATTGTCGAAGGTAAAAGGTATGAATGCGGCAAGCGGCAAGACCAGCGCCAGAAGGACTCCGCCCCATACCAGTGCATCCCGGTGCAAGTCTTCGGCATAGTCGATCGCGTTGGCCTGCCAATCCTGCTCGCGCCGCTGGGTGGCGTTGAACAAGACCAGCGCCAGCAATACAGCGGCGCCGATCACCAACCAGATCCCGCCCGCGCCACCGAGAATGACCGTCATCGTCAGTGCCAATAGCAGAGGTAGCGACCAGCCAAGCAGGCTCTGGCCGCGCCTTAACCCGATCCCCAACACGAGGCTCCCAATCCAGGTCAGTGTCAGGCTGGTCAGTGCAGCAATCAGTTGTGCGCCAGGCCGCCCGGCGTTGGGCGCACGATATAATTCCTGGGCGAAACGGGGCAGCGCTTCGCTGAGAAAGGCCAGGCTATCCAGGCGCGCGAAACTCGTGACGAGCGGTTCCCAACTATTGCTGGACTGTGCTGTGTTGAGCGATTCGAGGAGGAGCGCCCCGTCACGCCAGATCAGAGGCAGGGGCGGCAGCGTCTGGCCCAGGACGAGCACAAAGCCACTGATTCCTAGCGCCCAGATTATGAACAAGACGGCTCCCCGTACAAACGTGGCAGGGAAGCGGCGCCTGAGGCTGCGGGGAAACTCACTGCTGTCGGTTGTCCGCCGTTTCGTGGCCAGTTTGCCGATGATCAAGCCGGATACTGCTGCGATACCGATGAGACTCGCCGGTAGATCGAGGTCGCTGCCCGACGCTGCGAGCGCCACGCACAGCCCGGCGAGCAGCGCCAAGAGCAGGGTAGTCCACCCTTCATGTGGCCGAAAGCGGCGGATCAAGTAGATGATCAGACGGGGCATGGCACGATACGGAGTAGAACGGCCTACCAGTCACTCGTCACTGGTAACAACACAAGAGAACACTCAGCAGCGCTGGAGGTTCAAAACACCTCCACCCCCCACTCTGCCAACTCATCGGCAAAGCGCTCGATATCGCGAGTTGTGCGCAGTTTGTTGATTCGGGCTACCAGTTGCTTGCGGTTCGCATTGCTGGCTAACACCGCACGCTCCAGATATTGATGCAGATAAATCTGGAGCACTTCGAGCTGTTGTTTATTCACCGGCGCGCCGCTCATATAGAGTTCGACGGCGCTGGCCAACACGCCGGTTTGCTCCTCCATCCAGAAGCGTGGCGGCTTTGGTACGGCGAAGGGATACGGATAATCAGGATTGGGCACAAAGACCAGTTCGCCAATCTGTTCGGGTTCTTCTGTCATACGATTTGCGCACCATAAAGGGACATTGAGCCACCCCCTTACCCTTAGCTTGCAATCATACCGAGCGATTCGTAGAGCCGTTGGTAATCAAAATGCTGGTCCATCAACTCGTCGAAGCGCTGAAGCTTGGAGGGTTGATGGAAGCTGACCTTGCCAAAGAGATTCTCCGCCCGCTCGACGGTTGCCAGGGTGTCGTCAGAAACCAGGATGATCGGAACCTGTCGTTCTTCGGCCCGATCGATAACCTTGAACGATGGGCGAATGTTGCCGGTCAGAATCAGGGCGCTGGTGTTGGTTTCCAGGGCGACCAGTTGGAGATCGGCGCGGTCGCCGCCAGTAATAACCGCCTTATTGGCCCGGCGACGGAAGAACGACAACCCTGACTCGACACCCATCGCCCCGACCATCAGATTATCCACCACTTTGTCGCACCATTCGCGCCTACCGATCAACTTGCCGCCCAGGTGATCGTGGAACTCAGCGACGGTGACCCCGCCCAAGAACCGATCGTGGGGAAGTAAGCCGAAAACAGGGATTTCGCGCGACTCTAGGAAAGGCACAACCCGTGTCTCGACAAAGTCCCGATGGCGCTCGTCAACCTGGTTGATCATTACGCCCAGCAGCCGATCACCGACATAACGCTGGATCGTCAAGATCGTGTCAACCGCCAGTGTTGAGCGGTAGCGGCTGATTAGTAGGCCGGGCGCGTCGAGCAGATCGGTCACTTGATCGGCGGTAAGGTCGACCAGTGCGCCTTCGGCCCAGGTGTTCGTGCCTTCCAGGAGCATGACATCCTTATCACGCGATGCGTTTAAGTACGCCTCCTGGAGTTTGCGCGCGTACGCCACGGGCTGCCCACGCAGAATAGCCTCGATCATGCTGGACGTAATCAGCACTGGGGCGGTTTGATCCAGGGATGTGTCTGTACCCAATAAGTCGCGGATAAAGGCGGCATCCTCATCGAGCACAGCATCCGGCGTATGCGCCGCTGAAACGCTTACAGGCTTCATGTAGCCAACATTAAAGCCGTCGCGGCGCATCCGATTTAATATGGTAATACAGACAGCACTTTTACCAACAAACGTCTCCGTTGACGCGACATAAAGCGTTGCCACGACAGCCTCCCTCTTGCGTCAAACGTCATGCGTCATACATAATCAATATCAATGGAGCGGCAGTGCCTCACTCGGGTGTGAGCGTATGACGTTGGATGTTTGACATATCAACCTAAAATAATGCGTGCATCTAATACTATAGCACCTTCACCCTGATTATGCACGACCAGTGGGTTGATGTCCATTTCGACAATCTCTGGAAAGTCGGTAACGAGTTGGCTCACCCGCAGCACAACATCTTCGATGCTGGCGATGTCGGCGGGCGCTTCGCCGCGTACGCCGCGGAGCAGCGGGAAGGTGCGAATAGACTGAATTTGTTCTGCAACTTCTTGGCGACTCATTGGGGCCAACCGGAAGGCGACATCCTTCAAGACCTCGACATAGATTCCCCCCATACCGACCACAATCAGCGGGCCAAACTGCGGGTCACGGTTGACGCCGACCAACAATTCGCGACCTTTGCCGATCATTTCTTGGACCAGAACTCCCCAAATGCGAGCATCGGGGCTGTACTTGCGGGCGCGATACTCGATCAACTCGTAGGAGTCACGCGCGGCGGCAGCGTCAGGAATGCCGACGCGCACCCCGCCAATATCGGTCTTGTGCAGGATGTCGGGGCTGCTGATCTTCATCACGACTGGGTAACCGATCTCGGTGGCGATCTGCGCCGCTTCGTCCGGCGATTGAGCCAGGCGGCTCTGCGGTAAGTGCAGCCCATAAGCGTCCATAACTTCCCGCGCTTCGATCTCGCCCAACTCCACGCGCCCTGATGCTTGCACCTTGGCAAAAAGGTCGCGCACACGCTGATGATCGACCTCGAAGTGAATATATTCGGGCTTCGGGCGTTGCTTCCAGGTCGAGTAACGCGCCATAGCGGTGAGCACATTCACTGCGCGCTCGGGGAAAGTGTAGTTGGGGATACGGTTGCGATTGAGTAGATCAAGCGCCGGCCCCAGGCTAACCGCACCCATAAAGCTCGTCAGCACCGGCTTGGACTGGTTTTTCGACCGATCGATAATGATCTGAACCGTCTCGATGATGTCGCTATTCGCCTGCGGTGTAAACAATACCAACACGCCATCAACGCCGGGGTCAGCCAGAGCGGCGGCCAGGGCGATGCGATAGCGGTCGCTGCGCGCATCGCCGATGATGTCGATCGGGTTGAACACATTCGCTGTCGGCGGCAGATCGCGCTGGAGGGTGCGGATTGTGTCCGGTTCAAACGTGGCCATTTTCAGCCCGCTGCGCTCGATAGCGTCGGTTGCGATAATACCCGGACCGCCAGCGTTGGTCACAACGGCAATGCGGTCGCCCGCCAGCGGCGGTTGGTAGGCGAAGGCCAGCGCGAAATCGAACAGTTCTTGCATCTCGCGCGCGCGAATAATGCCGCTCTGGGTGAAAGCGGCCTCGTAAGCGCTCTCGCTGCCCGTTAGCGCGCCGGTATGAGACGACGCGGCCCGCGTGCCGGCTGCTGTCGTTCCGCTTTTGATCGCAATCACCGGCGTGTGGGGTGTGACTTGGCGGGCGGCGGCAATGAAGCCTGGCCCATCAGCGATGCCTTCCAGGTAGGCCAGGATGACGTTGCTATGTGGATCGCCATTCCAGGCTTGCAGCAGCGCTACTTCATCGATGTCGGCTTTGTTGCCCAAGCTAACAAAGCGTGAGAAGCCAATCCCGGCGGCCTTGCTCCAATCGAGAATAGCGGTGCAGAGCGCACCTGACTGCGACATAAATGCGATCTCGCCGTCAGATGGCATCAATGCGGCGAACGAGGCGTTGAGCTTGATAACGGTATCGATAACGCCCAGGCAGTTGGGGCCAACCATGCGCATGCCATAGTGGCGGACACATTCGAGCAGGCGGCGCTCCAATTCTTTGCCGGCGCTGCCAATCTCCTTGAATCCGGCAGTAATGACGATGAGGCCATTTACGCCTTTCTGGCCACATTCTTCGATGACAGCAAGCACATGCTCCGCAGGAATGATAATGACGGCAAGGTCGATGGGATCGGGTATAGCCAGGACGCTGGGAAAAGCGGGCAAGTCTAGAACAGTCGTCGCGCTGGGATGGATCGGGTAAATTCGGCCTGGATAGCCGTTCGTAACAATATTTTTGAGTACCTGATGGCCGAGACGCATCGGATTTGGTGATGCGCCGACGACAGCAACAGATTGCGGCGAAAAGATTTCTTCGAGCATGGCGTCTCCTTGCGGTCTGCGGCGCTATAATACTCGAAGGGGCTAGGTCTGGCAAGTCGAGCGGTTTGTGTCAATATCTGGCAGAAAGACGCGGATTGTGTCGATATCATACGGAATCCGGTCATTCTGAAAGATGCTGGCCAATAGCGCTGGCTGGGCGTGGGGTTGCTGTAGCTGGGCGTTTTAATGGCAACATCAGCATCCAATGTTCGAGTGCGCCTAGGGTTGCCATCACGGCCAACAGTGAGAAACCGATGGCGCTGTCGTAGGGATTCAGCGTACTGGCGCAGACCCAGAGCCAAACTGCCAGCAGACTTATGGCAAGAACTGAAGAGAGGAAGAGCGGGTTGCTGTGGCGACGGCGCCAGAAGCTGCCCAGGTAGCGCATATGCGCAGGCAGCCAATCTACGGTTAGGCTGCGTACGCCTAGAAATACGTTGAGTTTGGCGCTATGCAGCAAGGCCCAGAGCAGCACAAAGGTCAGTGGGCCAAACACGTTGCTCGCGTCGCGGTGGATCCACCAGAGCGCCACCACTTCTACGCCAACCGCCAGTTCGTGATACACGTGGGTGGACAAGGCAAAGTGAAAACGTCGCCAGCCGCGCACATCGGGCGGGCAGGGCGCGCGCCAGGGGCCGGTCAGCACCCCGCTGTAGAAGGCCAGCTCGTGCCAGGCCCAGATCAACATTCCGGCAGCAAAGGCGCGGTAGCAGCCCCAGAGGCTCAGATCGTCGCGGACGGTCCATAGCTCGTGGTGGGCAAAAACGAGCACGCTGGTGAGAATGACCAGGGCGATCCGGCCAGGACGTGGGCCGCGCCGGTTCAACCAGATCAAGCCGACGGTGAGCAGGCTCCAGAGTACCAGAACGGCCAACATTGGGTAGACATAGAGTTGTGCCAGAGTCAGGGGAACTGGAGGCATAGTCGGCTCATTCCAGTTATACACATTTCTTGCATGATAGACAAAAGATAGTTGGATGGTAACACGGTGTACGAGCGATGTCAATGGCAAGTAGTTGCGTTAGGAAGTCGTCAATGCCAGGGGTGTCACGGCTTTGTCAGATACTTACGGTTGTTTTGTTCTCTTTCTGGCAGGCGCTCACATATGCTCTGCGGTACACTTCATCACAAGCTCATCACCAATTCGTTGTTACTCTTGCTCATTTTACATCGACTGCTTAAAGGAGGAGCCAATGAATACATTCTCTCAGTCGTTTCCCGATCAACTGCTTGCTCTGCTAGTACTACAACGAGACTTCATACTGCACCGTATCGGAACGAGATCTGTCGATGTCACCCTGAGCGCAGCGAAGGGTCTTGCAACCTTTGGCAACGAGATTCGTCACTTCGTTCAGAATGACATGGCTCGTTGTAGTACTAGAAACACTTCTGCAGACACTACTCGGTCTGATATTATTAGGCGCTTTGTTGCTTGCCTTGATCAGACCTGCTCAGCGACCGTCAGTGAAGATTATGTATGTGCCAACGGAATCTCCCCGCGACCGCAAGTACAACCGTAGCGGTTACCTGCCGCTCCTCATATTCATGATAGTGCTCTTCATGGTATTGTTGGTTCTCACATAGTAAGCAAGGGCACTGGAGAGATTATGGCGTCCGTCGACATATTTATACAAA
>JAKSDJ010000574.1 GCA_022360155.1 Chloroflexales bacterium
CAACGCATCCATCCCGATGCTTGCGGTCAAGAATGCATCTTTGGTTGTCAAGACGAGGGGATCGATAATCGAAATGTCCGGGATGAGCGACTTACTGATCAACGTCATCTTAATATGCCGAACTGTATCGGTGATAATAGCAAACTGGGAGACATCCGAGCCGCTGCCGCTGGTTGTCGGCGCCATAATCATCGGGGGCAGCGGGCGTGTAATCTTATCGATGCCTTCGTAGTCGTGGATGCGCCCGCCATTCGTACTGATGACTGCGATGCCTTTGGCGACGTCGATGCAGCTCCCGCCGCCCAACGCCACAAGGACGTCGCAGCCACGGTCGCCGTAGAAGGTCGCCCCAGCTTCAACCTCATGATCCCGCGGATTCGGCGTTACAGCAGACCAGACCGAAAAAGCCAGATCTTCGGCCTCGAGGTATGGAAGCATCCGATTGAGCCAGCCGGCCGCAATGACCCCGGGATCGCTCACAATCAGGACATGGGTCGCCCCCAACCGCCGGGCAGCTTTACCTACCTGGGAGAGTGCTTCGAAACCGAAGATGATTTCTGGAACGACGAATTTGCAGAACTGCATACAAAGTTGTTCCATTACCTGGCGGCAGCTTGGGTGAAAGCACCCGTCTCTCAGACGCTCGTAGGGATCACGTAACAGAATCCACTCGTGTATGGCGACGAAAATAACATAGAATGGAACCGAGCCGTCTCTAAAACGGATGACTTGTTGTGTGAGACTCTGCGTGGAGTGGCAGGGGAGTGCTGTTAAACGCCTCGCTGCGTACAAGCTGTCTCTTTATGATCCTTGACAGCATGGTGCCCACTGGAGCCGGATCTCATCGACCACACAATGTTAGACGATGCTGGCCTGCTAATTCAGTTAGGTTAATAGGTTATTGTATTCCTTTATTATACAAACTATCATTGCCCTAGTCAAACGATTTCTCTGAATCATTCTATGCCGGCGCTACTCAACTGGTTAGTCAAGCTATTGACCTATCGGTTAGTCTGCAATTACTCGATTGGTGAGTTACAACATTAGTCGGCAATGCTATGATTTGATCCATCCAAATGGTAACAGGACATACTTGTACCTGCCAGCGCAGGTTACATCGAAGTTCATGGCGGTTATCGCATTCCATCCCCTGTCATCTGGTCAGCACCAACTTCGGCGGGCGTCACACCAGCGTGATCGGCAAGGAAAACGTGTGTGATTGCGCTGCAGCTATCCTAAGACGATATCGAACAGCTATCTTCTCGATAGGATGGTGTAGGAAGTAGTATCGTCTGCTGGCTGCCCCGTTGCGCCAAATCACCCGGCTGTCGTTTTTAGGTTGTCGCCGCGCTTGCTCTGAAGGGGTTGGCTTTGGTACAGAGTCCCGACTGCCATTTGGTGACGCTCGCCACTATCGTGCCCGTAAATTTGTTGCAGTTCTCAAGGAGGTATGCCGATCATGATCATTGCAAACGTGTTCGCCAATGCCGAGGATCGGAAAGATCTTGCAGACTCGCCGCCCGCAACCGATACAGTGCTCGAGGCAAATAACGCGTTGGCGCCATTGTCGCCTGCTGAAAAACCGCAAATCCTTGCTGAGTTGATCATTGAAGAAGTGAGCATCGATGGCATGTGTGGCGTGTATTAGCGTTACCGTGAGTCTTTATCTTTAGTGGCGGCTAGGCGTATATCAGCAGCGGAGATTGGGATAGCATGGGTAAGCTAGACGGCAAGGTTGCGTTCATCACTGGCGCTGCTCGCGGTCAGGGTCGAGCCCACGCCACAACGCTCGCGCGGGAAGAGGCGAATATTGCGGCGTTGGATGTTTGTCAGAATCTGTCGTACCCGCGCTATTCCTTGGCAAGCCGGCATGATCTGGACGAAACCGTGGCCCAGGTACGGGCCTATGGGCGCGACGCTATCGGCATCATCGCTGATGTGCGGGATGCCGCCGCGATGGAAGCCGCTGTCCAACAGACCGTTGCGACATTAGGGCGCATCGACATTCTGATCTGCAATGCCGGCGTTGCCGATATGGCTTTTGCCTGGGACATTAGCGAGGCCTGGTGGGACGATATGGTCGATATCAACCTGAAAGGCTATTGGCTGGCTGCGAAGTATGTCGTCCCGCAGATGATCGAACAGCGCAGCGGCGGGCGGATCATCATGACCTCGTCGGTCGCAGGGCTGAAGGGCATGCCCGGCCTGGCCCACTACTGCGCCGCGAAATGGGGCGTGATCGGGCTAGCCAAATCCTTGGCCCTTGAGGTGGCTGAGTATGGCATTACCGTCAACACGCTGCATCCTACCGCGGTGGACACCCCCCTGATTACCGGAATGATCCAGGCCGCCGGTATGCCCACAGACGAGTTTTTGCAGCAACTGCGTGATGCCAACCTCTTTCCGGTGCATCTAATCGGTCCGGAGGGTATTGCGAATGCAGCCCTCTGGCTAGCCTCGGATGAGGCGCGTTATGTCACTGGGCAAGAATTCAAGATAGATGCCGGCATGATGCTGAAGTAGAAAGTTGCGTTTGTGGATCTGAATGCGTGTTACTGCGTTTCGCGTGATGCGGCAGTTCGCCCGGAGCGCTTTGGCGGCTTAGTGTATCGGTATGACAATCGCCGGCTCTATTTTCTCTACTCGCGCGATCTGGTCGATCTGCTATGCTCCCTCGACGGCGCCAAACCGTTGGCCAGCGTCCTCGACGATTTTCTCGCGACACGTCAACTTCCGGCTGATGCTCGCGGCGCTTTTATTAAGGCTCTTGCTCAGTTGGAGCAGTTACAGGTTCTTGCCGTCCGCAACGTTTGATGGGCGGCTGTATGTATTAGGGAAGGAACGACTACGATGCCAAAGTACGTCATTGAGCGAGAACTGCCGGGAGCGGGCAATTTATCCGCGGCAGACCTACAAGCGATTTCGCAGACATCCTGCGGGGTGCTTTCCGAGATGGGACCGCAGATCCAGTGGGTGCAGAGTTACGTCACCGGCGACAAGATCTATTGCATTTACATCGCCCCGAATGAGGAGATGGTGCGCCAGCATGCCCAGCAGGGCGGCTTTCCCGCCAACTCGGTCGCGCAAGTGACGGCCATCATCGATCCCTCGACCGCCGAAGGATGACTCGGCACGGCGTTGGCATCATTGGCACGAACTGGGGGGTGAGCGTGCAGTTGCCGGCGTTTCGCGCCGCCGGCTTCGCTGTGGTGGCGCTTGCGGGCCTTCAGGCGGCCAAGACCCGCCGGATTGCGCAACAGTGCGGCATACCCTATGCAACGACCGACTGGAACACCTTGGTGGCCCATGAAGACGTGACCCTGGTCAGTGTCGTCACGCCGCCCAATCTGCACTTCGTCATGACCGAGGCGGCGCTGGAGGCGGGCAAGCATGTCCTGTGCGAGAAGCCGATGGCGTTGGACATCCATGAAGCTTGGCAGATGCTGGGTGCGGCCCAGATCCGGCCAACGCAACTGGCCCTGATCGATCATGAGTTGCGCTTTCTGCCGGCGTTGCAGACCGCCCGCCAAATGGTGCATGACGGGCGGATCGGCCAGTTTCGGCGCGCCGAGGTACGTGCCATCACTAGCATACGAGCCGACCTACGCCAGCCCTGGAACTGGTGGAGCGATGTCGCACAGGGCGGCGGGGTGCTTGGCACCATCAGTACGCACCAGATCGACATCTTGCGCTACATCCTCGATGACGACGTGGCCTCCGCGCAGGGTTTTCTCTCGACCTTTATCACCGAGCGGCCGGTCCGGGCGGCTGGCCGTGGCGACTCATCGCCGATTCGCCCGGTGACAGCCGATGATTTTGCGACGTTTCATCTGCGCTTCGTTCGTGGCGGCGTCGCCGTGATCATCGCCAGCATGGTGGCACGGATGGAAGAGCCCCAGAGTGTCACCCTGTACGGCGATGAAGGCGTGTTGCGCTTCGTCGATGGGCGTTTGCTCTATGCCGGGCTCGACCAGGAGTTGCATGACATTACGCCGCCCCACACAGTCGAGTTCCCTGAAGAACACCAGTGGCTCAGCCAGAGCAGCTATGCCTGCTACGCCGAGGCGACCGTCTATTTCGCCCACGCACTGCGCCAGGCGCTCGACGGTGATCGCGCCGCTGTGGAGCCGGCAGCAACCTTCTACGATGGCGTTCATACGCAGCAGGTGGTCGACGCCGTGCGCTATTCCAGCGCTTGGTCGGGCGATTGGGTGGAACTCAGCGGCGCGGTTAAGACTCAGGGCTGACAGTGCTGTTATAGGCTGCGTTTGAAAGGATAGGTCTACCTGTCCTTTCGGTTAGTACCAATACTAGGTGTTCGATCAGCCGGTAACTGATCCGCAGGTGAGTGACAGGTCTGGAGAAACGTTATAGGATCATGCCACACCATTGGTTTGAAGCGCATAACGTTTTGTCGCCTGTTCTTGCATGGATTGCTGTTGGCATTGACGCAGAGTACGGCAAAGGCTTCGCAGAGTCTACTAGCGTCGATGCGGAATATTCCCCTAACTGTCGTGATGTTCTGTATGTACTGTGCCACGGATTATGCACTAGACAAGCGGTCTGTAAAGTAAAGACCAGTCCGCCTATCGGCCATCGTCACATATGGTTTGATAGGGTTCAATAGTAGTCAGCAGTAGTCAGCCAGGTTGAGAAACCTCAAACAAAGTCGTTTAGCAGAGGGGGTAGATCATGGAAGTAAGTCGGCTCTGGCAGTTTCCGATCAAAGAATTTCACCCAATGCCGCGTGGATTGCTTGGTCCCGGCTCGTACGAACTGGTCGGCGTGGAGGCCAAGAAGCTTGGGTTCACACACGCGCTGCTGATGACGTCCGGCTTGCGCGGCACCGGCATCATCGAAGACATCGTCGGCAAGATAAAGTACCAGGGTGTCGGCGTCACTGTCTATGACAAGGTCGAGTCCAATCCGAAAGACTATAATGTCATGGACGCCTATAAGCTGTACGTCCAGGAGAAATGCGATAGCTTCATTTCGGTGGGCGGCGGCAGCGTCACCGATGCCACCAAGGGCGCGCGCATTGTGGTGGCGCACGACGGGCGCAGCGTCAACGAGTTCGAGGGCTTCAACAAGTCCGAGCGCCCGGACAACCCGCCGCACATCGCGATCAACACAACTGCCGGCACCGGCTCGGAGACGAGCTGGGCGTATGTGATCACCGACACAACGACCGATCAAGCTCCTCACAAGTATGTTGGCTTCGATGACACCAGCATCGTCACGCTGGGAATCAATGATCCAGTGCTGTTCTTCTCTATGCCCCAGGATCTTACCGCCTATTGCGGCTTCGACGTGTTGGCTCACGCCTCCGAGCCTTATGTTTCCCGCCTCAACTTCCTGCCCAGCCTGGGCAGCGCCCTCAAGACGGTTGAGTTGACGGCGCAGAACCTGCGCGCGACGGTCCACGAGCCGCTGAACTATGAGGCTCGCTACAATATGATGTTCGCACAGTATGTGGCGGCGCAGGCCTTCAACAGCGGCGGTCTGGGGATCATCCACTCGATCTCGCACGCGGTCAGCGCATTCTACGACAGCCATCATGGTTTGAACAACGCGATTGCCCTGCCGCGGGTCTGGGAATACAACATGCCCGCGAACTACAAGCGCTTCCGCGACATTGCCCGCGCGATGGGCGAGAATGTCGACGGGCTGACTGACGTGAGCGCAGCCGAGCGCGCGCTGGAGGCGGCGATTCGCCTGAGCAAAGATGTAGGCATTCCGCCGAACTTCACCAGCGTGGGCGATTATACCAAGTCGCGGATGAACCAGGGCCAGTATGCCGAGTGGGGCGGCCCCAAAGTCAAGGGCGACCAGAGCGATATCGAGCGCGTGACGCGGCACGTTCTCGGCGACGCCTGCACCCCCGGCAACGCCCGCGAGGTGACCTTCGAGGCGCTGCTGCCGGTGGTCGAACACTGCATGACCGGATCGTACTACTAGAACGCTAAAGTCGCAGACACGTTGAGGCGAAGACGCGCTGACACCGCGCTTTCGCCTCGCGTCTTCGCCCCTATGAATTTTGACGATCAAAACCGGTAATGGGAAAGGTATTCGTAGTGCCGCCTTTAGGCGGTTTTAGGGCAACACAGCCGTCTGAAGGCGGCACTGCGAAGTATCGTTGCTTGTGACAATGTCGATTGTCAAAATTCATTGAGATGGTTGCAGGAGGCCGCATGTGTGCGGGCCAATCCTGCTAATTCTATCAATATTCTATCGATGTCTTAGTATCTAGCGGTCTTTGTATGGCAAATCACGCTTTCAGGAGTCTTACCCAACTATGTTTGAGTCGATCGACCAGGTGATCATCCAACTTCGCGACCAGAAGTACATCTGTGATCGCAAGCTCGCAACGGTGGTGTTCCTCGCCCTCAAGATGCGGAAGCCCATCCTGATCGAAGGGCCGGCGGGCGTGGGCAAAACCGAACTGGCGAAGGTCGTCGCGCGGGCGCTCCAGCGCAACCTGATCCGCCTGCAATGCTATGGCGGGCTGGATGAGACCCGCTCGCTCTACGAATGGGAATACGGCAAACAGTTGCTCTACACGCAGATCTTGCGCGACAAGATCGGGAAGGTGCTGGAGGGCATTCACGACCTGCACGACGCGGTCGAGCATCTGCGCCAGCACGATGATGTCTTTTTCTCCGAGCACTTCATCGTGCGCCGCCCCATTCTCCAGGCGATTGCGTCCCCCGAGCCGGTGGTCTTGCTGATCGACGAGATCGACCGGGCCGAGGAGCAGTTCGAGGCGTTTTTGCTGGAAGTCCTGAGCGATTTCCAAATCAGCATTCCTGAGATTGGCACGATTGTGGCCCAAACGCCGCCCTGCGTCGTGATCACCAGCAACAACACCCGCGAACTTAGCGATGCACTGAAGCGCCGCTGCCTACACCTCTCGATCGGCTATCCCAGCGAGGAGCGTGAACTGGAGATCGTGCGCCTCAAAGCGCCGGAAATCGGCGAGGATCTCGCCTGCGAGGTGGTCGGGCTCATTCGCCGCATCCGTGATCTCGATCTGCGCAAGTCGCCCAGCATCAGCGAGACCCTTGATTGGGCGCAGGCGCTGCTGCTGCTCAATGCTCAGAATCTCAATCGCGAACTAGTCGAGGAGACGCTCCAGTTAATTCTCAAGTATGACCGTGATGTGCAAAAGGTGATCGAGCAACTCCCGAACTTGCTCGCTGCGCATGCTCACGAGCATCATCACCATCACGAGCATCATCACAATCATCATCA
>JAKSDJ010000681.1 GCA_022360155.1 Chloroflexales bacterium
GGCTGGAATCGGGTCAGGAGCTGGAAGCCGACATCATTGTCACGGCAACGGGGCTCAATCTCGTCGTGCTTGGCGGTGTGCAATTCGCCGTCGATGGCCAGCCGGTCGAATTCCCGCGGACCTATGCCTACAAGGGGCTGATGTGTTCGGACGTACCGAACATGATCTTGACCTTCGGCTATATCAACGCCTCCTGGACGCTGCGTTCCGATCTGACGGCGGAATATATGTGCCGGCTGATCAATCACATGGATAAAACCGGACTGTGCCAGTGTACTCCGCGCCTGCGCAACAAAGACCGGAACATGCAAACGCGGCCCTGGATCGATAGATTCTCCTCGGGTTATGTGCAGCGCGTGATCCACTTGTTCCCGAAACAGGGCGATCGCGCGCCCTGGCTCAACCCGCAGAACTACCGGCGTGACAAGAAAATGATTCTCCGTGGGCCAATCGAGGACGGTGTGCTGGTGTTCAGCAATCGTGCTCCGGCGTTTCGCGAGCAGGATACAAGCCACACGGAAAGCGAGGAGTTGACGGCGCCCCGTGCGTGAGGTCGCTTAGCCAAGAATACAATCCGGCGGCTGCGCAGCCTTGCACTGATATTCAGGCGGAACACCAATGTGCGCTACTGCGCACTGCACCGAGTCGGCTTCAGCCGACTTGTATTTTGAGTCCGCACTTCAGTGCAGGACGCATAGGCGCGGGGCGAGCGGCAGTTTTAGCCCTGGCCTGTGGCGGCCTGGCACCCGCGCGGGACTGCGCGTCCCACACCCGCCGACGGGGCCCGCCCCGTCACCCCGCTGGTGGCTGGGCGCCCGCCAGACCACCCGCATGTGGGGCCCGTGGCGGAGCGGGCACCCCGCGGCGCATGCTTCCGCCCGCTCCGCAGGTGCAGATTTTGCCGGATGCATAGGCGCTCCGGGCACGGCGATGCGACGCGAATGCCAGACAAACGGCCATACGTGGCCAACCGCCCGTTCGTTCTCTGTACCGATGCAAACATCGCAACGGAGCATGCGCCGTAGCCGCACGAACTGCCGACCACCGCACCTGCGGAGGGGTCGCGGGGAACCGGCACGGTTCCCTTGCGGGGAGCCTGAGGGGCAGCGCTCGCTCGGATCGGTACACACCGCGATCCGATAGTCCCCTCCAACCTGCGACCGATCACCGCCTTGCCCAATTCGAGGTATAATGAAAGCGCCATCGCCCCGACATCCTCTGTCGCGGCTGGTTGTTTGCCCAGTGAGCCAAGGAGTTTCGATGGAATTGACCTTCTCCCAATAGCCGCAACGCTTCGTGGAGACGACGCATCTCCACACCCGACACAATACCCACAGGGTGCAGTTCTGCGCTTCTGTGGCAAGCATTGCTTGCAGCAACAAGGAGGAGGCGACCATGCTCCAGGTACAACGCCTGCGCAAAGACTACGGCGCAGCGACCATTCTTTCCGACATCAGTTTTATCATCAACGACAGCGAACACGTCGGACTCATCGGCCCCAACGGCGTGGGTAAATCGACCTTGCTGCGCTGCATCATCGGCCAGGAGCGGCCCGACCAGGGGAACGTCGTCCTGGCGCCGACCGACCTGGCCATCGGCTATCTCGCCCAAGCCTTCGACGCGCGGCTGGGAAAAACCATCGGCGCGGTCGTTGCCACTGCCCAGGCGGAATTTGTCGCCGCCGAGCAGGCGCTCCAGCACGCCTCGGCAGCGCTCAGCACCACCCCGGACCTCGATCCAGCGCTGGCCGGCTACGCCGAGGCGCTGGCCCGCTTCGAAGCCCTGGGCGGCTACGAACGCGAACACCGCACCGCAGCCATACTCGATGGCCTAGGCTTGGGCGCGATCACGGAAGACACAGCGGTCGCCACCCTCAGCGGCGGGCA
>JAKSDJ010000316.1 GCA_022360155.1 Chloroflexales bacterium
AAGGTGGGTACAGCGGCGCGCCTGTCATCGATCCCGAGAGCGGCAAAGTTGTTGCCGTTGTCTATCTGGCAGAGTCAAATGGCAAGCGGGGGAGGGCGGTCTCAATCAGCGCCCTCCCGTTGATCTGGCCTGATGCGCCCGCGATTCTGCGCGCCCCTGTAGAACGGCTTCCCCATGATCCTATCCTGCTGCCTGCCCCATCCATGGCTCCGGTGTACCTGGCCGCGCATCAGCGATTGCGCGGCGCGGCCCACGGGCAAGCGGGCGAAACGGTGATTGACTGGACCCAGGCGTTTGTGACCGACGACCCTGGCCCCGCCGTGTGGGAACAACACCTCATTCCCGATTTGGAACGGCATATGCACGCATTCCGGCGCGATCAGCAGCGGCGCATTGCCTTGCGCGCCGAGGCACGGAATACCGCGGGGCTAGTCTTTGGCTACGTCTTTTGTGAGCGCGCCGGCTTTCACATCCAGTACACCGATCGCGACGGCGCGGTCTGGCGCACCGACGGCGAAAGACAAGGACCATCGCCGGTCAACCGCAGCGAGACCACGGGGCGCAAGAAGGGGACCGATGTGATCGTGGAGTTGGCGGTGACACAGGGTGCGCCATCGGTGCGCCTGCCGGTTGACGCCTGGATAGCAGAGCATCGCCCGCCAGTCCACAAGCGCATCATGCTCGAACGACCACGCTCGTCATATCGGCTTACGCCTGTTGAGGGCGGCGTGATCGCCGAGCAAGTCTGCGCTATCATCAGCGACGAGGCAATCCCGGGCGGGACAGTGCATCTGTTTGGCGCACTGCCGCTGGGGATCGCGCTGCTTATCGGGTGGCGGCTGAAGGCGGGGCGAACTATCCAGTTCTACGATTTACATCCCGCCACCCAGCGCTATCAGCCGACGTGCCTACTGCATACCTAGCTATGCGACCCAGGCTGCTCGGATCAGCAACATCAATTGATTGGAGATGACGAGGGTGAACACACAAGAACGTCAACACATTGTCGAACTCCTGGATATACAGCGCCGCAGACTCGGGGTGTTGGAGATACAGGCAGCCACCTACGGGATTGACACGCGACCACAGGTGGTGATGGAAATGGAAGCGATACGGCGCGAGATCACCGCCCTGGAATCAAGACTGGATCGCGCCCGCGCGATTCCGGTTGGTCTCTTTTCGTTCGCTCGCGAGACGATTGATGACCCCGCCGCGTGTGTGCTCGACTGGATGCCCTACTTCCCACAGGAAGCGCCGCCAGCCGCAGCGCAAGTCTGGGCCGAGACGCTGTTGCCGACGTTGCGCGATCTCTGGCAGGATCTGGCCCGCCTGCCCCACAAAGCGATTGCATTGCGGATCAAAGCCGTGCTGTCGGCCGGGCTGGCCTTCGGCTATGTGTTCCGCGAGACAACCGGCTTTCGCCTCTGGATCGAGCAGCCGACATCTGGCGCCGATGGCGGCAGAGACGTCGCGTGGTGGGACAGCAACGCGCCGCCGGCGCCGCACGATGCCCTTTTGCACGAGGAGTCGCGCACACGGGGCAAGGGAGCGAGCGATTGCCTGATCGAATTGGCGATCAGTCAGGATACGGAACGTACCGTCGATGCCTGGCTGGAGACAACTGATCTGCCGCCGATACAGCGCATTGTCCTGCGCCCGCCGGAAGGGCCGGGCCGCACCGCGGTCAAGAGCGGTGCGCATGCCATCGAGCTAGCAACGCAGATCGAACAGTGCATCAACCAGGTACGCGCCGACCATCCGCACGGGACGATCCACCTGCTCGGCGCTATGCCGATTGGCCTTGCGGTGCTGATCGGTATGCGGCTGAACCGGCGCGGGCCGATCCAGTGTTATGAGTTCTACCAGAATAGCTACTTGCCATCGTGTCGGCTTGATTGAGAGTGGGAGAACGCTATGACAAGACACTTACTGCTGATGACCATTGGCCCGGTTCAAGATTTTATTGCGGCCGCACGGCGCACGCGGGATCTCTGGGCCGGTTCGCAGTTGCTGAGCGAGATGTCCCGTGCAGCCGCCGCGGAACTCCAGCGCCCAGACCATAAGGCGACCCTGATCTTTCCGGCCCAGGAAGACCTCACGCAACATGAAGTGATTAATCGCATTATCGCCATCCTCGACGATGCAACGGAGCCGAAAGCGGTGGGCGAAGCCATTGAGCAGGCCATTCGCACCCGTCTGCAAACCATTGCTGCAGAAACTCTTGCGCGTATTCCTCTGCTCCAGAGCAACAAACTGACAATGGCACAGCAACAGGTTGACGATCTCCCGGAGATTTACTGGGTGGTCGTGCCTTTTTCCAACGACAACTATGCGGCAGCGCGCCAACAGCTCGAGCACGCCTTGGCAGCGCGGAAGCAGACCCGCGAATTTAAGCAGCCAGAGTGGAGTCAGGCGGTGCCGAAGTCATCAATTGATGGTGTCCGCGAGTCGGTGATCCCCGAGAATGAATATAATGGGCCGAAAGCCGCGCAGACGCTTTTTGAGCGATACCGTGCCGGTCGTGCCGAACGGCTCTCGGGCGTCGACTTGCTCAAGCGCTGGTATCGGCTGACCAACGACTTTGCTGATTTTCCAAGCACCTCGCACTTCGCCGCGCTGCCATTACTCGCGCGCTGGACCAATGAGTCGCGGAATTACAATGATGCCGTGAAACAGTACCT
>JAKSDJ010000001.1 GCA_022360155.1 Chloroflexales bacterium
CAAGATGAACAGGATTTGAACGACGTGATGCAGGCTGTGAGTGCAATCCTGTCAATCCTGTACATCATGTCTAAAACCTTGTCTGAGACGTATGATCAGCGGAAGTTTGGAATCGAAGCAGCATATGAGTCAGAAGAAAACAATTGCTGTGCTATTCGGCGGGCAGAGCGGCGAACACGAGGTTTCCCTGGTGTCGGCCCAGGCGGTGATGGCTGGGCTAGACCCAACGAAATATAACATCCTGCCGATTGGCATTAGCAAAGCAGGGCGCTGGATCGCCGGCGCTGAAGCGCTACCGGCCATGTTCGCCGCGGCGGACCACAAGCGTCTCCCTGGCGAAATGGAGCAGGCAGCCACGAATGCTGAAACTGAGCGCGCGCCGGATCACGCTCAACTGGCTGTGACCGCTACGCAGTTCTCAATCCTCGATCCACAGTTCCCGATCGATGTTGTTTTTCCGGCGCTCCATGGGCCGCTGGGTGAGGATGGTACGGTGCAAGGCTTGCTCGAACTCGCCGGCATACCCTATGTCGGGAGCGGCGTGGCGGCCAGTTCTGTGGGGATGGACAAAGCACTGATGAAGGCGGCGTTCGCCGCTGCCGGATTGCCCATTCTGCCATGGCTGCTGGTGCGCCGTCACGAATGGCAAAACGACGCCCAACGAGTCTACACGCAGATCGAGCAGCAGTTGGCCTACCCGCTCTTTGTCAAGCCGGCCAATATGGGTAGCAGTGTCGGGGTGAATAAAGCGCATGATCGCGCTGGCCTGGAACAAGCTATTGCGGCGGCGGCGCACTATGATCGACGGATCATCGTCGAGTGCGGCGTGACCGCCCGCGAGATCGAGGTGAGCGTGCTGGGCAACGATGAGCCGCAAGCAAGCGTGCCCGGCGAAGTCATTCCCTCCAATGAGTGGTACGACTACGCCGCAAAGTACCTCGATGGCCAATCCGAAATCATCATTCCCGCGCAAATTCCGGATGAATTTGTAGCTCAGGTGCAAGCGCTGGCGCTCAGAGCTTTTGTCGCCATCGACGGCGCGGGACTAGCCCGAGTCGACTTCCTGCTTGATAAGGAGAGCGGCGCACTCTGGCTCAATGAGATCAATACGATGCCCGGCTTCACGCCCATCAGCATGTATGCCAAGATGTGGGCTGCCAGCGGCGTTGCATATCACGAACTATTGGACCGATTAGTCGAACTGGCGTTGGAAAGGCATAGGCAGAAGAACCGTGAACTATAACCCCCCCAACACCCGCGAGCGGATCGCGGCACGGCGGCAAGCCCGCCAGACACGGCGCAGCGCCGGCGGATCAAGGGTGCGCCCAGGGCCACGTCGTGCGCTGGGCGGTTGGTTGGTGACGGGCCGGCTCTTCAGCCTGGCGCTGTTCATCGCGGTGATGGGCGTTCTAGTGTATCTCTTCACCGCGTCGCGCTTTACGGTGCAGCAGATCGATGTTGTGGGCAATACCATTTTGAAAGCTGATAGCGTGGTCGAAGCGGCGGCGTTGCGCGGCGTGTCAATCTGGTTCGCACACAACGCCGGCGCCAGCCAACGCCTGCTCCAAAATCCATATATCGAGCAGGTGAGCGTGCAAGCGCTGCTCCCCGACCAAGTAACTGTCAAGATCGTCGAGCGCCGCCCAGAGGTGCGTTGGCAACTCGACAATGTGCAATATCTTGTAGACAGCAACGGCAAGGTGTTGGGGGTTGCCGATGAAACGTCAACCCCGCTGCAGGCGACCGAGGCGGAACAGCCCTACCTGGTCATTATGGATACGTCACGTCACACGCTCCAACCCAATGACCAAATCGACCCCGATGCATTGCGGCTGGCCCAAACCTTAAATGCGCGCCTGTCTGCCGAACTGAATATGAAACAACCAGTGATTGGCTGGGACTATGCATTGGGGGTATATGTGAAAACCAGCGCTGGGCAGACCATTGTATTTGGACAGAACGAAAATCTTGAGCGTAAGCTCGCGGTCTTGCAGTATTTGCTGAACGATCAGACCGTGTTTACATATCTGGACCTGAGACCATCGAATCCATACTACCAGAACGCTCCGCAACCAATCATGAGCGATCAAGCGCCAACAACAAACAACAACGAAGGATCGACCAATGATCCCTGATCAGTGTCCAGGAATAATCAATGACGAAATGATTAGTGATTACAACATGCATTGCTTGGCATCCATCGCCCATCGTTTTGACAATCTTAAGGGCTGGGCGCACTAATCATCGTTCATCATTCGTAGGGGAAGGTTATGCAACGCACCATCGTCGGGATTGATATCGGGACAACAAAAGTCTGCACACTTGTGGCTCAGGTGCAAGATGGCGGAAAAGCCAATATCCTCGGTGTTGGATTGACGCCAAGCAAGGGTCTCGATAAAGGCGTGGTCGTGAATATCGACGACGCTATCAATGCAATTGCTACCAGCGTTGAAAAAGCCGAGCGACTGAGCGGTTATCGTATCGGCACTGCATTTGTGGGTGTTGCCGGGCGACATATCTCTTCGCTCAATAGCCGCGGCGTCGTTGCTGTGAGTCGTCTGGACCACGAAATTACGCGCAATGACATCGCCCGCGCCGTCGAGTCGGCGCAAGCCGTGGCAATCCCAACCCAACGCGAGATTATACATGTTATTCCACGCGCCTATGTTGTCGATGGCAACGAAGGCATCCGCGATCCGATCGGTATGAGCGGGTTCCGCCTTGAAGTCGAGACCCACATCGTCACCGGCGAGATCATGGCCATCCAGAATTTGATCAAAAGCGTGCAACGCGCCGGTGTTGAGATCGACGACCTTGTCTTGCAGCCGCTGGCTTCGGGCGAGGCGGTTTTGACCCCAGAGGATAAGGATCGCGGGGTCATGCTGGTTGATATTGGCGGCGGCACGACCGATGTCGCCATTTTTATCCAAGGAGGCGTTTGGCACACAAGTGTGATCCCGGTTGGCGGCAATCACTTTACCAACGACATCGTCTATGTTCTGCATACACCGCACCACACCGCCGAGTATCTCAAGCTTCGCTATGGGTGCGCAATTGCCGATGATCCATCCGATGATGAGAGCAACCTGATTGACGCAGAGACTTTAACGGCTGGTGAGAACCAGAAGATCGACCGCCAAGTGCTCAATGAAATCATCCAAGCGCGGGCCGAACAGATTGTTGAAATGATCTATAACGAGATCCGGCGCAGCGGTTATGAAGGGCTGCTGCCCGCCGGGATCGTGCTCACGGGGGGCAGTGCGCAGCTTCCCCGCTTCGACGAGTTGGTGCGCGAGATGTTGGGCATGCCGGTGCGGATCGGCCTCCCAACCGAATTGACCGGACTGACCGACTCGCTCGAAAGCCCCTCCTATGCGACGGGGGTTGGACTGCTTCGTTGGGGCGCACGCCATGGCCTGGCGATGCTGGGTGCATCGCATCACAGCTACCCAGAACGCAATGGCTGGAGCAGTGTGTACGAACGCTTTAAAGGTTGGCTGCGAGAATTCCTGCCCTAAGAGGCATTGCGTGTTGCATGTTGCATACTGCGTATCGCCTCGTACGTTAGGAAACAGCACAAAACACGCTTCATGTAACACGTAACACGTAATGACGAAGGAGGTACGCAAACCTATGATAGACCACAATAGCAATGGCTTTGGCAGTGGCTTTACTCCGGAAGATTTCGCCCAGATCAAGGTCGTAGGCGTTGGCGGCGGCGGTAGCAATGCGATCGATCGCATGATTGCCGACGATGTACAGGGTGTGGAGTTCATCACCGTCAACACCGACGCCCAGGCGTTGGTTCACTCGCTAGCGCCGGTTCGCATTCGCATTGGCGATAAGCTAACCCGCGGACTCGGCAGCGGCGGTAACCCGGTCATTGGCCAGAAAGCCGCTGAAGAGAACCAGGAAGACATCTACGAGCAACTCAAGGGCGCAGATATGGTGTTTGTCGCGGCGGGAATGGGCGGCGGCACCGGTACCGGCGCGTCGCCGGTTATCGCCGGCGTCGCCCACGACCTGGGCGCGTTGACGGTCGGTGTGGTGACGCGACCGTTTACCTTTGAGGGTAATCACCGCCGCAAGGTGGCCGAGCAGGGTATCGAGCAACTGCGCCCAGTTGTTGATACCCTGATTGTTATCCCTAACGATCGTTTGTTGCAGACGGCCAGCAAGAATACATCGTTCATCCAGGCGTTCCAAATGGCCGACAATGTGCTGCGCCAAGGTATTCAGGGCATTTCTGACCTGGTAACCCAACGCGGCTTGATCAACGTCGACTTTGCCGATGTCAAGACCATTATGGCCCAGCAAGGCTCGGCGTTGATGGCGATTGGCATGGGCAGCGGCGATAGTCGCATGGTTGATGCGATCAATCAGGCGATCGCCAGCCCGCTGTTGGAGGTGAGCATCGATGGTGCGAAGGGGGTGCTCTTCAACGTGACTGGCGGCGAAGACTTGGGCATTCTCGAGGTCTACGAAGCGGCTGACATTCTCTACAAGGCCGTTGACCCAGATGCAAACATCATCATCGGCGCTGTGATCGATCCCACCTTTCCTGAAAGCGCAGTCAAGGTCACACTGATTGCGACCGGCTTTGATGTGAACAAGTCAAATGTGCAGCGCAGCCGTTCGTACCCAGGTGTAACGACACATTCTCATCAGCAGGGGAATCCAACGCAACAGCAGCCGGCGCCGGTCGCTTCACCGCGCCAGCCAGCGCCACAGCAACAGCGTGCCGCGCCTAGCTTTAGCAGCAGTGAGGATTTAGACATTCCGCCTTTCTTGCGCAATCGTAATCGCGGTCGTTAGATGCTCGTGCAATCTACACGCATTTGTACGATAAAAACCATCCAGACTGCTTTGGTTCCTGAAATCGGAGCGGCCTGGGTGGCTTTTGTAACGACGGGCGCCGCCTCGATGTCGCCCTGCGGAGGCGAGATATGCAACGACCAAGGACAGTGTGTTTTTGTTGTCGCACATCACGCCAAACGGTCATGTACGTACGAACTGTGACTGAGTCTATAATACTATAGCGGTCGTTGCGCCGCCATAGCTTCAAAGGGGTAGTTTGGGCAGGTTTTAGCCGCCAAACTACCCCTTTTCTTATTGCTTCATGTCTTCTACTCGAAGGCCTTTTGGTTATGTTTACTCTATGAGACTCAATGTCGGATTTTTACTCAATTTTCCCCCTTGACAAATGAGCCTGACAACCATATAATGCAAATCCTTTTACAGTTCAATGAGCGAATGGCATCATTATTTGCTTATCTAATGGAGTAGTACGACGATTAATCGTAGGAATTCGGTGTTTATCTGTAAGTTTTTTTAAGCATTTTGATGGTAGGTTGAATGTTGTAAGTCCAGAATCGCGGAGTCAATCTATGAAACCTCGTCGCTGGTATAGCAGTCCGGAAATCAATCCACATCCTCATCCCCCACCGGTGCGTCCTGTGGCGAACCAGCTGCACTGGTATTACACCAGTAAAGTCCGCATCTATCGTGGCCCAGTCCTCCAAAAGAGGACTGGGTCGCAACATTTGATCGGCCCTTCTCTCCGTCTTCTTCTCTGTTTGACCACGCATTCCTTATTGCCGCACGATCACGCGCTCTGACCGCTACGCCTCTGTGCATCTCGATAGGACGCGGTATAATACCCAAGACTTGGCGCAACAAAAGATTATGCATCGTTAGCAAGCCGCATCTATACGAAAGGTATTGCGACGAGTTCCATCCCGTCATTTCTGTGTTGTCGCACCACCTTCAGGCGGTGCGCAAAGACCGCCTGGAGGCGGCGCTACGAGGGATTGATAACCGGTTTAGGGTTGCTATATGCGCTTGCGGCTGAGAACGAGAAACCGATAATCCCGGGATACATTCGTTATGCGGCTGCTCGCGAAGTTGGTGGGCTCGAATACGTTTTGGCGATGCGTAACGTAGGAAGCGGAAGTAAGTGGTTGCTTTTCTCCAAAGTTTGCTGCGCGAGCATATGATCCGGGTGCTGCTCGCATTCGCGTTTGGCTATGTGCTGCTTTGTGTGGCGCTCTACTTGTTCCAGGAGCGGCTGATTTTCTTGCCGGAACGTGATGGCCCTAACACCGTCTATAACTTCGGGCTGCCTTTCAGCGAGATCTTTATTCCGGTGGATGGGGCGATGCTCCATGCCTTGCACTTTCCGGCACCCCAAGCAAAGGGTGTTGTGCTCTATCTGCATGGGAATGCGGGTAGTCTGCGCACGTGGGGAATGGTTGCCCCAGACTTGGTTCAACACGGCTACGATGTGCTGATTGTAGACTATCGCGGTTATGGCAAAAGCAGCGGAACGATTAGCAGCGAGTCCCAACTCCACCGCGATGTTGATGCTGTTTATAGCTATCTCTTGGCGCGCTACCCGGCGGAACAGATCGTTGTCTATGGGCGCTCGTTGGGTAGCGGTCTCGCCACGCGCTTGGCAGCTCAGCAGCCAGTGCAAATGTTGATCCTGGAGAGTCCCTTCCACAGCCTCGCAGATCTCGCGCGCCGCCAAATGCCCTTCGCGCCGGCATTCCTTTTGAAGTATCCGTTACGGACATATGCTTGGATCGGACAAGTAAGCAGCCCGATTGTGATGTTCCATGGACGAGCGGACGAAGTGGTTCCCTTCGCGGCGAGCGAACGTCTACAGGCGTATGCTACTGCGCCCGTTACGTTCATTGCTATCGAGGGCGGCGGGCACAACGACCTGGCGCGCTTTCCCGCCTATCACGCGGGACTGGCAGCAGCGCTTGGTTCAGTCCGACCCTGAAGCCGAACTGATGAAAATAAATCAGGACGTACGTGGTCACCGGTCGGCAGGGAGGTTGGAGGGCTTGCAGCCCTCCAAGAATCCTTTTTCGCGCCACGGCAGCGGCGTGAAGGATTTTTGGGAAAGCTTCGCCTCTCCGCCCCCTGCCACCGCGTAAGTCGTGTACATCTTGTCAATATCCGCCAGCGCTAGCTTTCCAGCAGCGCCTGGACGCGGGCGAGGGTGGCTGTATCGGCATATTGGGCTGGCTCGCGGATCCCCGCACAAAAGCAGTAGACCCCAGACCCGTCGCTCCGGATCTCGATCAAGTACGCCCCACCTATAGCTGTCAGGTTGATCCGCTGGGTGCGCTGATAGCTTGTCGTGCCGATCCGCATCCCTTCATTGCCCGAGGGCATCACCAGGCCCTCGGCAGGCAAGCCCGGCCCGTGGAGAACGACCGTGGTGCGAAAGCCGGCCTGGTAAAAACGATCAGGAACAAGCATGGTCATCCGCAGTTCGGTGTTGGGGTCGGCCTCGAACCGATAGTATGCGCCTGTTTCCGGTTCCAGTCGCCCATAGAATGCTTGAGCCAGCGTGATATCGGCAATGGGAAAAGCGGCGTCGGGTGACGGCGCACCGTCGTTGATCACGGCTAGGTGTGTAATAATCAGGCGTTGCAGAAGCTGCCAGAGGCTCCAGATCACGAGCATAAAGCGAAACACCATTGGTTACTCCTCATTGAACAGAAGATTGCATAAAGAGAGAAAGAGCGCATTTTTCCAAATTCGCGCCCTTTGAAATTGGTGTGACAAAATAGTTGTACCGCCGTTCTCATACAACGGTATGGCTTGAACACACAGCGCATCTTATTCATTGGCTCTTAGGCGTTGATGCCGATTGCGGCGTCACCGGTTCGCCGGCCAAACGCGCCCCTATTGCTATCATCCAGCGGCCTACGGCAACCCGCAACGGGTGGGGCATGACATATGTGCTGCGTTCAGCCAGCGCTGCATCGAGCATCGCCCACTCGGCGCGACCAGCTTCTTCAGTATGAGCCGCTCAAAGTAATGTCTGTTCACAAGCTCCTCCTAATCTTCTAGACCAGTGGAACATATTCGTGCAATTTTGTCGGGGGGTGAGGCTGATGTGCCTGGTGTTCACGCAAAAGCGAACCAAGTACGGCGATTGCTTCGGCAATCCGTTCTGGAGGTTCCGCACCAAAGCAGAGCCGCAGATGGGATTGGTTGCTTGCTTCAGCTTTGAACACCTCACCAGGAGCGAACGCAACGCCGCGGGCAATAGCACGCAGGTACAGATCGGTGACTGAGCTGCCACTGGGTAATTTCACCCAACAGGCAAAGCCGCCGCGTGGCCAGGTCCAAGCGACATCCGAAGGGAAGAAACGCTTCATCGCGTGCAACAACGCATCGCGTCGCTCGTGATAGCGGGGGAGCATCCGCTTGATATGGCTATGTAGCCAGCCTTCTTCAAGGAAGATTGCCAGCGCGCGCTGGGTCAGCGGCGGCGAGCAGAGGTCGCTGGCCTGGCGAACCAATGCCATACGCCGCACAAAATCTGGTGCGGCAATAGCGTAGCCGATGCGCAACCCGGGCATCAGACATTTGGAAAAGCTGCTTAGATAGATAACGCGCCCCGAGCGATCATTGGACTTGAGCGCGGGTGGCGACGCCCCTTCGTAACACATATGCCCATAGATATCATCCTCGATGATCCACAGATTATGTCGCTCGGCCAGTTCCAACAGCGCCTCACGCCGGCGCGGACTCATACAAACGCCACAGGGATTATGAAACGACGGCACAGTATAGAGAAACACCGGTTGGTGGATCTGGACGGCTTGCGCAACAGTATCAACGACCAATCCTTCTTCGTCGATGGGCAGACCTACCGCACGAATGCCGCGGGCTGCCAGAATATTGAGCAATCCCAGGTAGGTCGGCTGTTCGACCAGAACGGTAGCGCCAGGCCAAGCCAATATGTCGGTGGCCAGAGCCATACCCTGGGTCACGCCAGCAGTTACGATGATCTCGTCTGGCCCAGCGCTCACCCCCCGCTCGCGTACCAGTTCGGCCACGGCTGCGCGCAGCGGCAGATCGCCCTGGGCGGTGGTATAGCCCAACAGCAACGTACCGCCGCCGGCCAGGGCCTGCTCGCTGGCGCGTTGCCAATTGCGCGCGGGGAAGAACTCAGCCGCCGGGTCGGCTTTGGCGAGCCCAACCAGGCCAGGGAACTGAGTCATGTGCAGAATGTCCGTAATCACCCCGGCAGGTGTCACTTCGCGGCCCAATGTGGCTTCCGGCGGGGCAACAAGTGCATCAATCCGTTCGGCCACAAAAGTGCCTCGCCCCACAGTCGCCTCGATCCACCCCCCCGACTGCAATTCGGCATAGGCGCTGTGGACCGTCAACCGAGTCACGCCCAACTGTTGCGCTAACTGGCGCACAGTGGGCAGGCGCGTGCCCGAGGGAAGCGCACCGTTGCGAATGCGCTGCTGGATGTGACGGGCTAGCTGTTGATAGAGCGGTTCGCGGCGTGTTCGGTCGAGTTCGATCTGCATCGGCTTTCTCCCCATTTACTATGCTCACCAGAGTGATTATACCAGGACAATCTAGTACGAACAGAGACAATAAGCGCCTGATAAACAGGACAATTACCTGGCTATGCTAGAGTCACGACCAAGCAAACCCATCTGACAAAGGCCGCGTTATAACCCTGCAATGGATCGCAGATGCCGCCAATAGCAAAGAATAGAGAATGGAAGCGGAGATAACATGCCAACGCACCAATGTTGAAGGTTTAATCATTTCATTATTTTAATCGTTTCCAACGGCGCACTGCATGGTATAATCACGCTACAGTGTTGAGAGCGACTATGAGTAATCCTTACAAGAGCATATGAGGTAGTGTTATGCCAATGTATGAGTATGGTTGTGCAGCGTGCGCATCGCATTTTGACCTCCTGCGCCGTATCGATCAGGACGACGCGGATATTCAATGCCCGCAGTGCGGTAGTCGGCATATTCAGCGGCAAATTTCGGTGTTCGCCGCTTTCACCAAGGAGAGCAGCGGTTCGACTCCAACCATGCAGGCCAAGAGCGGTGGTTGTTGCAGCGGCGGCGCATGCGGATGCGCTTCAAGGAATTAATATGAAAGTGGTTATTTTGACAGCCGGGTTAGGTACTCGGCTGCGTCCTCACACCTTTAGCAAACCCAAACCCCTGGTGAATGTTGCAGGCAAACCGATGCTGGCCCATATTCTCGATACGCTGCAACCGTTGGCTATCGATGAAGTCATCTGCGTGACTGGCTACCTTGGGCATCGTGTTGAAAAATTCGTCACGGAAAACTATAGTTTTCCCACCCGATTCATCGAACAAACCGAGTTGCGCGGCCAGGGGCACGCCATCTACTTGGCCCGCGAAGTCATCAAAGGCC
>JAKSDJ010000270.1 GCA_022360155.1 Chloroflexales bacterium
CCAAAGACTCGCACCGTCTTTTTGTATGCCTTCCAAATGCAGTTTTGGGGAGAACGACGTTGATTAGTCAACACGATGCTATGCCCGCATTGGCGCCGCATCAACTTCTGGATGACTATGTGGCCGGTTCGTCTTTCTTTTTTGCGACGCCCCAACACACGCTGCTCACACGGGGCGTCTATGCCATGGCGCCGTGCGGGGGCGAACCGGATGCACATACAAGTTTGTCCGATCTGGTCGCCAAGACGCTGGCCGCTAGCGTTGATGCCGGCCAGACCCAAGCGCTGGTCGTTGGCGCGGCGCCGTTTGACAATACGGCGCCGCAACTGATTGTTCCAATGACCGTTCAGCGCGCGGGCTCACTGCATTGCGATACGATTCCGCGCGAACGGTCGGCGGTGTTGCCACCGTACGCCATCCGCTTTGCGCCAACGCCGGAAGCGTATATGCGCGGCGTGGAAGATGCGCTCACCCAACTGCGCAGCGGACGCCTCAGCAAGATCGTCTTATCGCGAACCTTGGAGCTAAGCGCCGCGACACCGATAGCTATCACCCAACTGCTCCGCAACCTGGTGCGGCATAATCCGCTTGGCTATACCTTTGCCGTTGATCTGCCTCAGCGCAACGCCAGCCCTGGCGCTCCACGCCTGCGCACACTCATCGGCGCAAGCCCCGAGTTACTCGTCGCGCGCGCCGGCATGCGGGTTGTGTCCAATCCGCTTGCGGGTTCCGCTGCGCGCAGCGCCGATCCGATCGAGGATCGCCGCCGCGCGGCGGCATTGCTCACCTCAGCCAAGGATCACTATGAACATGCGGTCGTAGTGGATATGGTCGCATCGGCGTTGGGGCCATATTGTCGTTGTTTGCAGGTTCCGGCTGAACCAACGTTGAGCCGAACTGAGACCATGTGGCACCTGTCGAGCCGGATCAGCGGCGAGTTGCTCGATCCCGCAATTTCGGTCTTGACCTTGGCGAATGCGCTGCATCCAACCCCGGCCGTTTGCGGATTTCCAACCGAGTTGGCGCGCGCAACGATCAAAGCCATTGAACCCTTCGATCGCGGATTCTTCACCGGCATGGTTGGCTGGTGCGACGCGAACGGCGACGGTGAGTGGGCAGTCACGATTCGTTGCGCCGAGGTCGAAGAACGGTTACTGCGCTTGTTCGCGGGCGCTGGCATCGTTACCGGATCACAGGCAGAGGCCGAACTAGCCGAGACCCAAGCCAAATTCCGCACGATGTTGAACGCGCTTGGCTTGAATCAAGCCTGGGAAGCCGATACAGAATGATATGCACTTGATCTAAGAGGGAGAGTTATGTTGTTGGGATGTCCTTCGTGGCCGGAGGAATTCGCCGCGTGCTATCGCCAGGCAGGGTATTGGCGGGGCGAAACCTTTGGCGCTATGTTGCGCGAACGGGCCATAACGCACGGGAATGAGATCGCCATTGTTTGCGGCGAGCGTCGTTGGAGCTACCACGAACTCGATGCGCGCGCCGACAGCCTGGCGGCGGGCTTGCTACACTGCGGCGTCAAGCCGATGGACCGCGTCGTTGTGCAGTTGCCAAACACTGCTGAGTTCTTTGCCGTCTGTTTTGCCCTGTTCCGCCTGGGCGCATTACCGGTTTTTGCGCTTCCGGCGCACCGCAGCCTCGAAATAAGCTATTTCTGCGAATTCGCCGAAGCCGTGGCTTACATCATACCGGATAGGTTTGCCGGGTTCGATTACCGGAACTTAGCCGAACAAATTCAAGCCAAGACGCCCAGCTTACGCCATGTATCGGTCGTTGGCGATCCTGGTGCGTTTACCGCCCTCGACGCACTGTATGCAGATCCGGTTGACTTACCAAAACCACACCCCAGTGATGTCGCCTTCTTCCAGCTATCTGGCGGGAGCACAGGTGTGCCCAAACTGATTCCTCGCACGCACGACGACTATATCTACAGCCTGCGCGCTAGCGCCGAGATTTGTGGTCTTGATGCGCAGAGTGTGTATCTCTGCGCGCTTCCCGCGGCGCACAACTTCCCGCTTAGCTCGCCTGGAACACTTGGGACGTTGTATGCCGGCGGTCGTGTTGTTCTCGCGCCGTATCCCAGCCCTGACGTCGCATTTCCACTGATCGAGCGCGAACAAGTCACCATGACCGCACTGGCGCCGCCCTTGGCCATGATCTGGCTGGAAGCGGCGCCAAGCAGCCGCTACGATCTGTCCAGTCTGCGTGTGTTGCAAGTTGGCGGGGCAAAATTCAGCGCCGAAGCAGCGCAGCGCGTCGGCCCGATCCTCGGCTGCAAGCTGCAACAGGTATACGGCATGGCGGAGGGCTTAGTCAACTACACGCGCCTGGACGATCCAGACGAGATCGTGCTCCATACCCAAGGTCGGCCCATCTCGCCCGACGATGAAATCCGCGTTGTGGACGATGCAGGTTGTGCGGTCGAGCCAGGCCAGACGGGGCAACTCTTGACCCGTGGGCCTTACACCATTCGCGGCTATTACAAAGCCGAAGAACATAACGCCCAGGCCTTCACTGCCGATGGCTTTTATTGCACCGGCGACTTGGTGCGGCTAACGCCAGAAGGATATGTGATCGTGGAAGGGCGGATCAAAGACCAGATCAATCGCGGCGGTGATAAAGTCGCTGCCGAGGAGGTCGAGAATCTGTTGCTAGCCCATCCGGCCGTCCACGATGTAGCGGTCGTCTCGATGCCCGATCAGTTTCTGGGTGAGCGCACCTGCGCCTTTGTCATATCGCGCGGAACGCCGCCCAAAGCTGCGGAATTGAACGCATTTCTGCGCGAGCGCGGACTGGCGATCTACAAAATTCCGGATCGTTTCGAGTTTATTGATGCGTTCCCGCAAACCGGCGTCGGCAAGGTAAGCAAACAAGCATTGCGCGAAACGATCGCGCAACGCCTACAATCCACTGCCAACGTTTCGTGAAAAAGCATCGCGTTTGAGCGACGAAAGGGAAGATTTTATGGCTATTCCAGCCATTGCACCATACAGACTGCCCGGCGACCTTGACTTGCCGCGCAACCGGGTCGTGTGGAAACCCGACTCGCGGCGTTCCGCCCTGTTGATCCACGATATGCAGCGCTATTTTCTCGATGCGTTTGCTGCTGAGGACTCGCCCATGGTCGAGCTGCTTACGCACATCAAGTCGATTCGGCGGCGCTGCGTCGAATTAGGCATACCGGTGGTCTATACCGCGCAGCCTGGCGGACAGTCGCCCAAGCAGCGCGGTCTGCTCCAGGATTTTTGGGGTGCGGGCATCGGCGCCGATGCAGAGCAACCCCGGATCGTAGAAGAGATCGCGCCGGGAGATCGAGATATCGTCGTCACCAAATGGCGTTACAGCGCGTTTCAGCGCACCGATCTGCTGGATATCCTGCACCAACTGGGCCGCGATCAGCTCATTATCTGCGGAATCTACGCGCATATCGGCTGCCTCATGACCGCCTGCGAGGCATTTATGCAGGACATCCAGCCATTCTTCGTCGCGGATGCGGTTGCGGATTTTTCACTGGAATATCACTCGATGGCGCTAAGCTACGCAGCGCAACGTTGCGCGTTTACGCTATCGACCCAGCAACTACTTGCGCACCTGCGCCCATCTCCCGGTCGCCCCGCGACAACAGCCGAGCTAGCCGCTGCACCCTTCACGATCCAGCGCCTCCGCGAAGATATTGCCGCCATCCTCGATCAGCCGGTTAGCGCTATCGCCGACGACGACAACCTGCTCTACACCGGCCTCGACTCAATCAGGCTGATGAGCCTGCTGGAGCGCTGGCGGCGCGAAGGCGTCGAGCTAAACTTCGTGGAATTGGCCGAGCGTCCGACCATCGCCGGCTGGTGGGAGTTGATCGCCGCGCGCGCCTGCAGTGTTGCGACCAACCCTGGCCATCCCGGCTGAAGCCCGACATCACTGTTGTAGCGTTGTAAAGCCTTCATGCAGCTTCGTTCGCTCCATTGAGCCTATGAACGGGGGAGATTTGTCCATGCTTCGAGCGCAAGATGAGCGCTGGCCTTTGTCTGCAGCCCAATACGGAATCTGGCTCGGCCAGCAGCTTGATCGCCAGAGCCCTATCTATAACGCCGGTGAATGTATCGAAATATGCGGGCCAGTCGATCCGCTTCGCTTTGAGGCGGCGCTGCGCCAGGCCATTGGCGAGGCGGAAACGCTGCGCATGCGCTTTGTGATGGAAGATGACGAGCCGCGCCAAATGTTGGCGCCGTCGGTCGACTGGGCCTTGCAGATGCTTGATGTCAGCGCAGAGGCGGATCCATGGCAGACTGCATTGACCTGGATGCGGGATGACCTGGGAAGCACGGTTGATCTCAGTCGTGGCCCACTCTTCGCCGAGGCTTTATTCAAGGCAGCGCCGGATCGCTTCTTCTGGTATCAGCGAGTCCACCATATCGCAATGGACGGGTTTGGCTTCTCGCTAGTGGCGCAGCGGGTGGCGGAAATCTACACCGCGCTGAGCCAGGGCAAGGGTTGTAATCACAACCCTTTTCCTTCGCTGCGGCGGGTTGTGGACGAAGACCTCGCGTATCAATCGTCGCGCGATTACGAACGTGACCGCGCATTCTGGATGCAGCGTTTCGCTGACCGACCTGCACCGCTGAGTCTAGCCAAACACACAGCGCCGATGTCCGCCAACTTCGTGCGGCACAGCTCCATGCTCAGTGTGGCGGATTGGGAACGCTTGCAGGCGACGGCGCGGCAGATCGGCGTGAATTGGCCCGATATCGTGATCGCGACGACTGCCGTGTATCTGCATCAGCACAGCGGCGCGACAGAGGTCGTCCTTGGCCTGCCGGTGATGGGCCGCCTGGGCTCGGTCGCGCTACGGATTCCAAGCATGGTTATGAATATCGCGCCGTTGCGAGTGCGCGTCCAACCGCAGATGACTCCAGCCGATTTGGCGCGCCAGGTTGCGCAGGAGCTGCGCCTGATACGCCCGTACCAGCGCTACCGCTACGAGCAGTTGCGGCGCGACTTGCAGTTAGTCGGCGGTGAGCGGCGCTTGTTCGGCCCAGTCGTCAACATTATGCCTTTCGACTATCACCTACGCTTCGCCGAACATCACGCAGTCGCCCATAACATCTCCGCCGGCCCGGTCGAAGATCTGTCGATCGGATTCTACGCCCGGTCCGACGGCAACGACCTGCGGATCGATTTCGACGCCAACCCGGCCTGCTACAGCCGCGAGGAACTGGCAGCGCATCAGCGTAGGTTTCTGGAACTGCTCGATCGCCTGATCGGCGCTGCAGACCAAGCAATCGGCTCGTCTGTCAAGCAGTTCGCAGTGGCTGCCGGCGGGGCTACTCCCGCCGCTATGCTCAATGGTGGAGCGCTAGGCGTCCCGCCGCGCTCGGTCGTTGAACTGGTGCTGGAGCGCGCGCGCGAGACTCCACACGCTATCGCTGTCGAAGAAGGGGCGCGATGCCTGAACTACGCAGAGTTGACGCAAGCGGCGCAACGACTCGCGTTCCGTCTTGTGGCGTTGGGCGTGGAACCGGACACGCTCGTTGCGATCGCTCTGCCCCGCGGGATCGATGCTATCGTGTCCATGCTGGGCGTGCTCTGCGCCGGCGCGGGCTATCTTCCGCTTGACTCCCAGGGCCCGCCTTCCCGCATGCAGATGGTTCTGGAAGATGCCCAACCGGCCTTCTTGCTCACTACTGCGCAATACGCCGATTTGGTCGACTGCACCGCCGCACCGCGCGTTGTGCTATTGGCAACGGAAGATACTGCCGCACCCGAACAGGAAGCGGTATTCGTGCCGCGACCTGAGGCTACGCACCTGGCGTATGTGATCTACACCTCCGGCTCGACCGGCCGGCCCAATGGCGTTATGATCCAGCACGGCGCGCTGGCGAACTTCGTAGCCGGGGCGACGCAGCGCTATGCGTTCCGGCGCGATGATCGCGTGTTGCAGTTTGCGCCCCTGCATTTTGACGCCAGTGTCGAAGAGATTTTCCTGACCTTGTGTGCGGGAGCGACGCTCGTTGTGCGCAATGACGAGATGCTGCAATCGCTAACCGGTTTCCTCGCAGCGTGCGCCGAACAGAAGATCAGCGTGCTGGATTTGCCGACGGCATTTTGGCACGAATTAGCCTACAGCGTGACGACCGGCGCGGCGACCTTGCCCGCGACCGTGCGGACGGTGATCATTGGCGGCGAGGCCGCGCTGCCCGAGCGGGTCGCGCGTTGGCGCGAGATCGTTGGATCAGCGGTAACGCTGCTGAACACCTACGGCCCCACCGAAGCCGCCGTGGTCGCCACCGTCGCCACCTTGAGCGCCGCCGCCGCCGCCGATGACGCCACCTCGACCGACATCCCAATCGGACGCCCGCTCCCTGGCGTGCGCGCTGTCGTGCTCGACAAGCATGGCGTTTTGGTCGCGCCGGGCGTTGTGGGCGAGTTGCACCTGCTGGGCGCGGGCTTGGCCAGCGGCTACCTCGGTCGTCCAGAACTAAACGCGCAGCGCTTTGTGACGCTCACTCAATTGCCGGATTGTCCCCGTGCGTACCGCACCGGCGATCTGGTTCGGGTACGCGAGGATGGCCAGTTGCTCTTCGTTGGGCGGGTTGACGACGAGTTCAAGATCAGCGGCCATCGGGTGAATCCCGCCGAGATCGAAACCGCACTGCTCAGTTATCCTGGCGTGCGCGAAGCCGCAGTGGTGGGGCAAACCCTGACAGGCGGCGCGAAACGGCTGATCGCGCACGTCGTCGCGACAGCCCCGCCGCCCAACCCAACCGAGCTTCGCCGCCACGCTCAAGCCATACTGCCCGCCGCAATGACGCCCTCCGCCTTTGTGTTCAGCGATCGGTTGCCCAAAACCGCATCGGGCAAAGTCGACCGGACAGCGCTACGTGATAGCGTGATCGATGAACCTGCAGCGGCGGTTGCTCCCATGAGCGAACTCGAGCATGTCGTGCTGCGGGTTTGGGGGCAGGTGCTTGGGGCTGCCGATCTATCGACGCAGGATGACTTCTTTGACCGGGGGGGACAGTCGTTGCAGGCCATCCAGACCGCCAACCGGCTCGGTATCGAGTTGGGGCGCGAGGTGCCCGTGGCGCTGCTCTTTCGCCACCCGACCGTCGCCGATCTGACTCAGGCCTTGGAGCAAAAAACCAGCCTAGATCGTAGCAGTTTGAGCCTCCCCGCAATCATGTTCGCCGACGCCAAACTACCGGTCGATATCGTTCTTGCCAGATTGCCGCCAGCCGCATCTACGCAACGGTTGCGCTGCGTCTTACTCAGCGGCGCTACCGGCTTTGTCGGCGTACACCTGCTTGACGAGCTCTTGCGGCAAACCGACGCACAGATCGTTTGCTTGGTGCGGGCGGATAGCGCGGCGCAGGCGCTGGAGCGGATTCGCAGCGCGCGCGCCAAGCAACGCCTAGCCGACGCGGCGATCGCGGAGCGGGTTCGCGCTATTCCCGCCGATCTGACCCAACCCCGCTTCGGGCTCAACAGCGAACAGTTCCATGAGCTAGCCGCCGAATGCGACGCAATCTATCACAACGCGGCGACCGTTAGCGTTATGCGTGAATACCAAAGCGTCCGAGCAGTCAACGTGATCAGCGCGCGCGAGATGTTAAGCTTGGCGGCGACTGGACGAATCAAGCCATTCCATTATGTTTCCAGCCTTGCGGTAGCGCCGTCCGCTGCCGCACAACCCGAGGTGGCCGAAGCTTTTTTAGCGGCGCACCTCGAGCTGCAAGACGGTTATCGACAGAGCAAATGGGCGGCTGAGCACTTGGTGCAGCAGGCTGGCGAGCGCGGGTTTCCCGTTGCGGTCTATCGGCTTGGGCGCGTCGTTGGGGCCTCCGACACCGGCTTTGTCAACGAGCAAGATATATTCTGGCGCTTGCTCCGCACCGGTATTCCCCTTGGGATGTTGCCTAAGCTTGATATTGCCGAAGTCTGGACTCCGGTCGACTTTGTGGCGCGTGCAATTGTGCATCTCTCGCGCGGCGCGCCACCCCTCG
>JAKSDJ010001003.1 GCA_022360155.1 Chloroflexales bacterium
AGCAGCAGCAACAATAGCAGGTTAGCAGGTTAGAACGTTCACACGTTGGTACGTTCGCAGGTTGGCAGGTTGATTTTCCAAGCTGAGCGCTGATGGCTGATGGTCGTTTTCGTATTCGCATGCTCCAACTCGCTGCGCAGAGTACAGGCATTGGCCGTAGCAGGAAATCTTTTCACTTATCTGCGTGAGCGCCTTTCCCGCTGTAAAAGAGCGGTCGGGAAATTGGCCCCGACGCATTCAAAGATATGGTTGTTGAGCCTTTCTCATCTCGCGAGCACGATCGCGCACTTTTTGCCAAATGTCTTGCATCAGGGTTCGGATTTGTGCCCGAACTGGTTGAGGTGAGAGAGCATGGAATCGGTCTACACTTTCACCAAGCAGCGATGCGCACGATCGGCGGATCGCTAGCTGTGAACAGCTACCTGAACCAGGGAACAACGGTTCACCTATGTCTGCCACGTCCAACAAATATTCAGACATCTCACGGTGATGAGGAGTAACCCTGTTTCACAGGCGCTTAACAAGACTCCGCTTCTAGATATTCAGCCCCCAGTCATACGGCTTATGCACTAAGCGAATATCGGACTGCGCCGCCAGCCACGCCCGCCGCTCATCGGCGGGGAGATAGCGCAACAAGAAGTCGACCACGCCCGCCGGACCATTGAAATCTTTCGCGTACCAGTTGAAGACCTGTGAGAGCCGTAGTTCGCCGCGCGCCGGGTTGACCTCGACATCGACGGCGACAAAATTGCGGGTCGCCAGATCGAGTTGCTCGTCGATCGCCTCGGCGGTATAGACGCCAATCGGCGGGCACGAGCGGCTGGCGCAGTTGAGCGCGAAGTGGATGCGCGCGTCGGGAGTAGCAAGCATCCAGCGCCGGCGCGAGTCGGCCTCCTTGAACTGGGCGCCAGGAACAAAGGGGCTGCCTCGATTGACGCGCAGAATGCCATGCTCGATGTCTTCACAACTGAAGCGCAGACCGCCGATATTGTAGGCGGCGCATTTGAAGAAAGCGAGCCCCGCCATCCGCTCGATCACGCTCTTCTGCACACTGTAGGCGATGACCGCGTCAATGACCAAAGCGTTGTAGAGGTTGATCCAGAACGCCAACTGCTCCTCACGGGTTGCGAGCGTATGCAGGTCGATGTAACGCAACTGAGGCGTCAGCGTGGCGCGATACAACTGATACGCCTCGCTCTGGCGCAAGCAAGCGTAGTCTACATGTTTGCCCTGCGCATCAACCGCTGCGGCTTGAAAGGCATTGACAGCGCGTTTGAGTTCGGCGGCGATCGCCGGACCGGGCTTTGTCTTGCCGTCAAAGGGTTCGGTGTTGAGCACTTCACCCGCCCGCGCGCCCAGAAAAAGCTTGAGCGCCGCTTCACGCACATTGATGAGTTCATCCATAAACGCTCCCTCTTCCCTTTATCTGTCGGTCGGGTGCATGTAATCCAGCAACGCACATCCAACACAAACATAGCCGATAGCTAAGAATTGAGAATGCAAGGCTGTAATATTCTAACCTGCCAACGTGCTAACCCCGGTCCTGAACGCCGCCGCAGGATGCCAACCCCGGTCCTGAACGCCGCCGCAGGATACCAACATTACTCAGCTAGGCCGCGCAATGTGATACGCGCAGTTGATCCCGCTCATTGTGACGCTGACCACGCCGATACCGGGATGGGTGTCAGCGCCAACCAGCAACAGATTGCGCACGTCCGTCTTGTGCTGGAAGCGGCGAAAGGCAAACTGGTCGATGGTCATTTGAACGCCCCAGCCGCCGCCCCACTTCGCCAGGTAGTCGGCGTAGGTCAACGGCGTGCCGCAGGTGACATAGTCGAGCCCAGCCGTGATACCAGGGAAGACCTGTTCGGCCATCATCATCGCCCGCTCGAAGGCGGCTTGCTTCCGCGCCGCATAGTTATCATCACGCTGCCAATCGGTAAACTTGCAATACTCCGGGTCGAAATAGACGATCTGCAATGCGTGCTTACCGGGCGGCGCCAGGCTTGGATCTTTGAACGACGAGTTGCAGAAACAGATCATGCGCAAGTCGCGGGTGCTCTGGTAGTAGTCGTCGATGTAGAGCACGTGCGGATCGGTGTCGGGCGGAAAAACTGCCGCGTCGATGCCGGCGAAGATAGTGAAAAACGAGTCGGTCAGCTTCACGCGGTCGATCTTCTCAAGCGTGCTTTCGCGGAGCCAGCGCGGATCGACCAGCGGATCGATCGGGCTGCCGCTGCGCCCAAAGGTGTTGACGACCCCGGCATTCGAGACGACATAGCGCGCCCCGATCACGCGACCATCATCTAGTTCGACGCCATAGGCCTGCCCGCGTTCGACACAGATCTGGCGCACACCTGCGCGATAGTGGATCTGACCGCCGTGCTTCTCCAAGCCACGGATCAGTAGGCGGGCCAGCGCGCCGCTACCGCCTTTGGTAAAACTGCCGCCGCCTTTGTGGCGCTCGATCAGCACCAGCGCGGCCAGTACCGCCGGGGCGTCGTCAATATCCGAATAGCAGAAAGACACGAACTCGGCATTGATAACCGCGCGCAGCTCACGGCTGCGAATATAGCGGTCGAACAAGCTGCCCAGCGAGATGTAGCCCCAGTAAGAGATCTTGAGCAGTTTGTCGAGCGGCACGCGCCAGATCAGGCGCAGAATTGCCTCGGGGTTATCAAGGGGCAAGTTGGGCATATTGATGAACAGGCGGTGCAGATCTTCCAGTTTAGCGTAGAACTCGCGGATGCCCCGCTCTTCTGCGGGAAAGGCCGCCACCAATTGCTCGACATACTCGGCGACTGATCCGGCCACGCGCAGCGCACCGCCAGGATGCTTGAAGGTATAATAGCTCTCGTAGTGGGTGAGTTCTGGGTATTCGCCGATCTCATCGAAAATCTCTTGGTGATAGCGCATATTGCCGCGCGCCGCGTCCATCCCGAAGAACAGTTTGGGGCCGACATCGAAGCGATACTGTTTGTAGGGGAAAGTCTGGGCCGAACCGCCAGGCAAGTAGTGTTGTTCCAACACAAGCACGTCTTGGCCACGCGCGGCGAGCAGGCTCGCGGTGGTCAGGCCGCCAATTCCGGCGCCGATCACAATCACATCATAACGATTTTTGAGTGGTTTAGCTCTGGCTGGCATATGATTATACGTTTGCCCGTTTACACGTTGGCAGATTATCGGTTATTTGATAGTCCTTTTTCAACATAACACAGCTCTGTAGCAGGCGCAACCGTTTATGACATCATCTCTCGCACTCGAATGGCAATATATTTTAGTTGTGGTACAATCTTTAAACTTCATCTTTTTGAAAGGAGACCGTCCATGAGCGACCCGCGTATTGGTAAACTAGCCCAGGTGCTGGTTAACTATTCACTGAAGCTCAAACCTGGCAACCTAGTGCGTATTACCGCCAACGCAGTCGCTGCGCCGCTGGTGCGCGAGTTTTTTCAGGCTGCGCTACAGGCCGGCGCCCATCCCTTCACACGGATCTCCGTCGAAGGACTCGATGAAATCTTCTATAAATATGGCAGCACTGAGCAATTGAGTTTCCTCTCTGAATTGACGCGCCAGGAGAGCGAGCTCATCGACGCTAGCATTAATATTATTGGTGACGAGAATACCAAGAGCTTGAGCGGGGCAGACCCCAATCGCATCGCGCTGGTCCGCAATTCTCGGCGTGATTTGCAGACGCGTATGTTTCAGCGCGCCGCAGAAAACAAACTCAATTGGTGCGTCACACTCTTCCCGACCAATGCCAACGCCCAAGACGCCGAGATGTCGCTCAGAGACTACGAGGATTTTGTCTACACCGCCGGGTTGCTGAGCGAACCCGACCCGATCGCCGCCTGGGAGCAGGTGCGCGTCGAACAACAGCGCCTCGCCGACTTTCTGCAGAAACGGGATACGATCCGGCTGGTGAGCGCCGATACCGACCTGACCTACCGTATTGGCGGGCGCACCTGGATCAACGCCGCCGGCGACCGAAACTTCCCCGACGGCGAGATCTTCACCGGACCGATTGAAGATAGCGCGGAAGGTCATATTACCTACAGCTTTCCTGCGGTCTACAGCGGGCGCGAGGTCGAGGGCGTACGGCTTGTCTTCAAGCAGGGCAAAGTCGTTGAAGCGACCGCCACGAAAGGCCAGGATCTGTTGCTCTCGCTGCTCGATATGGACCCTGGGGCGCGCTACCTGGGCGAGGTCGCCTTCGGGCTGAACTACGGGATCAATCGTTTCAGCCGGAATATTCTCTTCGATGAGAAGATCGGCGGCACCGTTCACCTGGCTGTCGGCGCGAGCTACCCTGAAACAGGCGGGCGCAACCAATCGGCGCTGCACTGGGACATGATCTGCGATATGCGCAGCGGCAGCGAGGTCTACGCCGACGGTGAACTGGTGTACCGCGACGGCAAGTTCTTGATCTAGCGATGAGCGGTTGATCGCGGTCAATCGCTGATCTTACTCAGGCACATGCAACTGATCGACTTAAGCCAAACTATTGCACCGGGAATGTCGTTGTTTCACGCGCTTCCCCTCCCCCAGATCAAACCCTGGATGAGTCACGCCAAATCGGCATTTAGTGGGCGCTACGAAGGCTGTACCGTCGAGATTACCGAGATTGACTTTGTGACCAGTATCGGCACCTATCTCGATAGCCCCTTCCACTTCAACCCGGACGGGGTCAGTATCGAGCACCTCAGTTTGGAACAACTGGTGCTGCCGGGCGTGTTCATCGACTGTACCGACATCCAGGCTCAACAGCCGATTGGACCGGAGCTGCTGGCCGGGAAAGATATTCAGGGCAAGGCAGTACTGTTTCATACGGGCTGGAGCCGCTATTGGGGACAACAAGTCTATCATGACTTCCCATTTCTGACCGAGGCGACAGCGCTTGCTCTGCACGAGGGCGGCGCCAAGCTGGCGGGCATCGACTGCCTGGCCATCGACGATATCAACAATCCGCGCCGTCCGGTGCATGTCACTCTGCTGCACAATAACATCTTGATCGTCGAGAATCTGACCAACCTGGACACCCTGCCCTCGGAAAGCTTTACCTTCCACGCTGTACCGGTCAAGATCGCCGGCGCCGCCTCTTTTCCGGTTCGCGCGTATGCGGTCGCCAGCGACGAGTAAGGGAATGCAGTTATGCGTGCGTTGCTGCTAGATAACTACGACTCTTTCACTTACAATCTGTTTCAATACCTCAGCGAGCTGGGCGCAACGGTCGAGGTGCATCGCAACGATGCGGTCAGTGTCGCCGATGTCGCAGCCGCTCGGCCTGACCGGATCGTGATCAGTCCCGGCCCATGCACCCCTGCCGAAGCGGGGATCAGCGTGGCGCTGATCCAGGAACTGGCGCCCCAGATCCCGATCCTGGGCGTTTGTCTGGGACACCAGGCTTTGGGAGCGGCCTATGGCGGCGCAGTCGTCCGCGCGCCGCAGGTGATGCATGGTAAACTCTCTGCCATCCACCACAACGCTCAGGGCGTCTTTGCCGGGTTACCCTCGCCCTTCAACGCCACGCGCTATCACTCGCTCATCGTCCGCCGCGACGACCTCCCCGCTGAACTGGACATTACCGCCTGGACCGAGGATGGGCTGATTATGGGGATGCGCCATCGCACATACCCGGTACAGGGCGTACAATTCCATCCCGAATCGATTCTAACCGACAGCGGGAAAACGCTCTTGCAAAACTTCCTGGCAAATTAACCCCTCAATCTTACCTCTTGCTACAGTAGCGTGCGGTGTGCAACGAACAGCCAGCAGGCGCTACGGCTTCGCAGCGCAGCTTTACACCGCTTGCAACGCCATCCCGAGGCTAGCGAAGGGAATATGACAAACCCCATCCAAAAACTAATGCTTCGTTAATTTAAGATTAATGTAAATCTAATATTTACCTGCTATACTTGCTATTGTACGCAGTACCACATCACAGCAAATGTTAAATAGATGCCAGATGTCCGGCGCACTTTTCTTTGCAGTAGCTATCTCTGTGCTGGACCAAACCCTTTTTCCCGGCGGTCTTTTCTGATCGCCGTTTTTTGTTTTCGCAAACCTCGTTACGCTTCAAGGCAGATTTACGCCAAAGCCGCATCATTGCACACTTTTTGCCACGGATAACACAAATTTTCACGAAATCATAAGGGCATAGGCATGCCTTTCATGGCCAATCTTCAAGCTGGGTTCTGACTGTGACGCGACCTTATTTTCCAAGTAGGGCTACGTCAGGTAACTTGAGATCTGCGGTGAATCGGCGTGCATTGGCGTCATCAGCGTACCATTGCAGGATGTTGACATGGTTCTGCTTTCCAAGTTCCGCGCTTGCCGGTATACGATAGGGATGCTACAATATCGCGCGTCGCGAACCCAAGAATCGCTGAAAGTAAATGAAAGTGACGAGGCCATCGCTGTGTTACACGAATTCACCGTGCGGACGACGGCGCAAGCATGCATGGTAGACATCACCAGCCAGATTGCGCAGCTTGTTTACGAACAAGGTGTTGATACCGGCACCGCCCTACTCTATATTCCTCATACGACCTGCGGCCTTACCATCCAAGAAAACGCCGATCCGGGCGTCCAACATGACATGCTGATGATGTTGCAGCGGATTGTTCCCCGGCAAGATCCGCATTATCGCCACATCGAAGACAACTCAGCCTCGCATCTTCAGTCCAGCTCGATGGGATTTTCACATTTTGTATTCATCGAGCAGGGGCGTCTGGTTTTGGGGCATTGGCAAGCCGTGTACCTGGCGGAGTTTGATGGCCCGCGCACCCGCAAGGTGCTGCTAAAAATTCTGCGCGACTAAGTTCAACCGGCAACACAGCCAAGAAGATCATGCGCTGGCCATCGGTGTGAGCAATATTCCGCGTCACACGCGCCTCAGAAGCTGGCTCTTTTCAAGAAGCTCCATATTTCTTGCGATATCGCTGACCAATGCACCATGGAATACTCAATATAACAAAACAAAGAGGAGCCTCCGCCCAAGTGCGTTACTACTACATCGCGGCTGAATTAGCTTAAGCCGCCACTGGCTGGTACAATAAAGAGTATAGGCTGGTCATTTCATCGCGATTCTGGCTGTGGAAGGGCTTGAGCGTGCGCCTTGTTCGCAGACAGTTTCATTGAGGTCATATGTTTGGCGATATTGGACGCTGGCTTATTGTGGCTGGCATCGTGCTGCTGGGTATCGGTGTGGTATTCCTCGCGTTGGGGCGCTTGCCCTGGCTGGGTCGTCTGCCCGGTGATATTCTGATCGAGCGGGAGAACCTGCGGATCTTCATCCCGTTAGGCACTATGATCCTGCTGAGCCTGATACTCACCCTGGTCTTGAATGTAATCGCGCGGTTCTGGCGTTAAAAGAAGGCAAATCCCGTGCATATTCCCATCCTGGCCGGCTGGCTCACGCTCATTCTGCTTAGTTCGACGCTCGCTGCTTGCGGCATCCTTGGCTCGCCTGAGCCTACGCCTTCACCCACGCCAACACCCCGCGAACTCGGCGCTAGCATCGGCAGAACCACCCAAACCAGCCAAAGCGTCAGCTTCTCAATCGAACTGAGCGGCAAACCCGTCTACAGCGACTCGTCCGGTCTCTTCGTCATCAACAGCATCAGCGGCGATCTGCAGCGATCCACCGGCATGCTGGCAATCTTGACCGTCAGCAGCATCGCCGGCGTGGCTGAGATCCGCGTCGTTTCGCTCACTACGCAGTTCTACGTGACCAACCCGATTACTCGCCAGTGGCAATGCCTTGCCCCAGATGCATTGTTCGATCCAGCCGTCTTGTTCGATCCGGCGCAGGGCATTGAAAGCCTGCTACAGAGCGACTTCGAGGAGGTTTCCCTCGTCGGAATGGAGGATTTTGACGGACGACGGAATTACCATTTGCGCGGCAGCATCGCCGGACTGCGGTTACAGGCAATCAGCGACGGCAAACTGGGCGCCGGTCCCGTCACCCTCGATCTCTGGGCCGATGCCGAAACCTTGCGCGCGACCAAGTTGCAACTCGTCGATACCGCCACCGACCCGGTTGATCCTTCGACCTGGACCCTCACCTTCAGCGACTATGACCAGGACGTAGCCATCCGCGCCCCGATCGAATGTTAAGAAGCTGTCTGAAAAGCCGTTTGACCCGGCA
>JAKSDJ010000749.1 GCA_022360155.1 Chloroflexales bacterium
GGGTTTGGAGCATCTGCCGCTGGCGCTCGCCACACCCGAACGGGATGCGCTGCCGCCCGTCGAGGGTCCAGATCGAGATAGACGAGTCGGGCAATGCAAACGAGAGGATGCGGTCATCGTAGGCGATGCTCGCCCGCGGGCGAAACGTGCGCTTGGTCTTTTGGTCCCGTTTGTAGGCATCGCCTACTTTGGCCAGCGCCCGTACCGTCATCTGCGCCGACAACCCGAATTGGGTCCGCACGTCCTGATAGCACAGTGTTTGGAGGGCGAACTTCCCAAACGTGCGCGTAGCCCATGCAACAGCGCTGATGTGGTTGCATGCCGCGTTGGCTGCCTTAAGCGTGCGTGTCAGCGCGTTGGCCTGGTTGGGGGTGGGGTGCAATGTGATATGCGCCGTCAGTTTCATATATTGAATTCTAGCACAAAAGAGCGAACCTTTCAAGCCGTACCCATCGGTAGCCGCGCCGCCCAATCGTATCGTGCGATTCCTTCATGCGGCGCGCTTTCGTCTCCTCCGCAGGGGCGGAAGCCCCGCGGCTTCCGCCGAAAGGAGCAACGGTGAGTCTATTATACCTAGATAGTACGCAGTAGTAATGACAAGTCTGTCATCACTAGCGTGTTATACTGGTCAGGACTAAAAGGGTGTTGCCTTGCTCTACCATCAGCACTATAATAAGAGCCATTGTGCGTGCCATCTTGTGCATGCTTTCTGATATCTCTGCAACAGTCCAATGACGCGTTGGAACACACGGAGTATCTTGTTATCGCAATAAACACAGATTGGCAGAAGAGGTGATGCATGGCCTTGATCAAGAAGGCGGGAACGACCAAAGGCAATGGAGGCGCATCTGCTGCTGCAGAGAGCGGTCTGACGAATCAAATCGGCACTGCTGCGCCAGGAACAAAACAAGGCATCAGCTCAGTACAAACCCTGACCTCTGGGAGCATCTTGCAGAATCGTTATGCGGTTGAAGGCGCTCTGGGCGTCGGTGGAATGAGTGTTGTCTACCTGGGGCGCGACCTACGCTTTAAAGACGTCGTTCGTCCCTGCGCCATCAAGGAAATGTACCAGAGCGCCCCCGACTCGAATACTCGCCTGCTCAACCTCAAAAACTTCGAGCGTGAGGCCAGCCTCTTAGCGACACTGCACCATCCAGCAATCCCCCGCGTATATGACTTTTTTGAAGAAAATAGTCGTATTTACCTGATTCTTGAACTTGTCCCCGGGAAAGATCTCGAAACGGTCCTTGACGAAGTGGGCAGCCCTTTCGATGAGGTACGAGTTGGACGATGGGCCGTCCAGATCTGTGATGTATTGCACTATCTGCACAACCATCAGCCGGAGTCGATTGTCTTCCGTGACATGAAGCCTTCCAACGTCATGGTTACGACCGATGATCGCATTGTCCTGATTGACTTCGGCATTGCGCGTATGCTCAACCGAAGTGATCGCAAAGGGACCATGATCGGAACTGAAGGCTACTCACCGCCTGAACAGTATCGCGGGGTCGCCGAACCACAGAGCGACCTCTATGCCCTCGGCGCGACGCTCCATCACCTTCTCACTGGCAGCGACCCACGTTTGGAGACCCCGTTTACCTTCCAAGACCGGCCTATACGCCAACTGAATCTATCTGTCTCGCCTGAGATGGATGCGATTATCGCCCGCGCTCTAGAGTACGACATGAGCGCGCGTTGGTCAACAGCCATCGAATTCAAAGAAGCGCTGCTCAACATTCCCGGCATTGGCGACGGGAGCGCTCAATCAGTCCACACACATTCCAACCAAGCTCCTGCGGTCGCGCGTAGTCGAGCAGAGACAACCGAACTACTCTGGAATTTTACGTGCGAAGATGAGGTGCGCTCGTCGCCCTGCGTTAGTAGCGGACTCCTATTTGTTGGGTGCTACGACACCAACCTCTACGCGATCGACATAGCTCGTGGCGAGTTTCGCTGGAAATATGCGACCGAAGGGGGCATTAGCTCATCACCAACCACATGGCAAGACATTGTCGTTGTCGGGTCGGAAGATGGGGCTGTTTATGGCATCAATATGCGGCGCGGTTCTTTGCTTTGGACCTTTCGCACAGCGCGGGCGGTGCGCTCCTCACCCCAAGTCGACGACCGCATCATCTTTATTGGCTCCGACGACCAGCACTTATATGCAATTGACGGACTACGCGGCACATTGATCTGGAAATATCGCACTTGGATGCCTATTCGCTCATCGGCCCGCCTCAACGGCGATACGCTGTATATCGGCGGGAACGATGGACACATCTACAGTTTGGACACCCGTACCGGCAATATCAAGTGGAAGCAAAAGACTCAACAACCGATTTTCTCTACCCCAGCATTTAGCGAAGGTCTAGTATTTGTTGGTTCCCAGGACAACAATATCTATGCGCTCGATAGCGAGGGTGGTTGGCCAGTATGGCGCTTTCGAACCGGACATTATGTCAACTCTTCACCATGCGTCGTTGGAACGCGCGTCTTCATTGGAGGCATCGACGGCAACCTGTATGCGCTAGAGGCAAAAAGCGGACGGCTCGTGTGGAAATACGAGACCGGCAGCCAGATTACCTCTTCACCATGCGCAGAAGGCGGGCGTGTCTATTTTGGCGCTGTTGACGGGTATGTCTATTGCCTCGATACGAGCTCCGGCGCCATGGTCTGGAAATATCAGACGAATGCAGCAATTGTTTCTTCGCCGACAATACAGGATGGAGTGGTCTATATCGGTTCGATGGATCATAATATCTATGCTTTGAAAGCCTGAGCCTGAAAAGTATACAGGAGGCTGAACATTGTTGCATAACTATCCCAGATAAACATATGGATTTTTTGCGTAAACTCTTGGGCGGCAACGAGTCGAAACAGCAAGTATCCTCCACACAACCGGCAACGGATATGAACAGCAACCAGAACCCGGCGCCAGAACCCGATGCCCTGCACTCCTCACCGCCTACAAATGAGCCGGCTCCAGGAGAGACAGTCATTCCAGAACGCCCTACCAGTGAGTTCCCTCCTATCGAACAAGCTTCAGCCGATTCCTCCCAGCAAGCCCCATCAGATGACTTGCCTGTCGACCATAATCCAGAACTGGACCAATCAAAGATAAAAACTGCTCCGCTGTATCAGCGTGATGCACCAGAGCTCGCCTCAACGGTTGATTCTCCTGATGAAGAAGACACCGCACAAGCGCTTACGACAGAATTAACCGAAGGAGAAGTGAGTGACGCACTTGACGAAGATGATGCAAGTGATGGAACGCGCCAACTCTCCAGCCAGAATGCGCCGAGTATCAGTGTGCAACGTTCGATGCAGGGGCTTGCCGTCGCAGCGTGCCGCGACATTGGCAGGGTGCGTAAAGTCAACCAGGATAGCGTCTTTGCCATGCTCATCACACTGCCGCGCGAGAACGCCGATATACCCCTCGGTCTCTTCATTGTCGCCGATGGGATGGGCGGTCACGAAGGCGGCGAAGTCGCGAGTCGACTGGCCATACAGACAGTGGTCCACCAGGTCATCGCCCAGCTTGTTCTGCCCGCCCTCGATGATAATTTCACCGAAGCGCTCCAGCCATTGATCGTCTCTGCAGTGCAAGAAGCCAACAGCGTGATCCACAATCATGCGCAACAGATCCACTCGGATATGGGCACCACCTGCACCGCAGTATTGATGCTTGGCCAGGCGCTCTATATCGCCCATGTCGGAGACACGCGCGCCTACTTATGCGAAGCAGGCGGGCTGCGTTTGTTGACCACCGATCATTCCGCCGTTGGGCGCTTGATCCAGCTTGGCCAACTCGCTCCTGAAGAAGCACGCGAGCACCCGCTGCGCAACCAACTCTATCGCACTGTTGGCCAGCAGTCTCAGATCCAAGTGGATTTCGTCTATCAACCTCTTGGCAACAGTACGCATATACTGCTCTGCAGCGATGGGTTGTGGGGCATGATCGATGAAGATCACCTACAGCAGGCGCTCCAACATAGCCCCTGGCCCCAGGATGTCTGCCAGGAATTGATTGCACTTGCCAACCTTGCTGGCGGTGAAGATAATATCTCTGCCATCGTAGTAACGTTGCCCGTTGCAGAAAGGCTCCCGTGATGAATCCAGGGATACAGCTATACTGGACCCTCAGCCGAAACACTCTCGCCGAGAGCGGTGAACCGCAACTGATCTATGTTTTGGTCGAGGCAATTGCTCAGGGGCTCCCAACCTCACTGCCCAAACTGCCGCTGAACCTTTGTCTGGTAGTAGACCGTAGCTCTTCGATGCGGGGCGAGCGGCTCATACAGGTCAAAGAAGCAGCCCAAAAGATTGTCGATCAGATGGGGCCGGAGGACCACTTTTCTATGGTCACCTTCAACGATCGTGCTGATGTCGTTGTGACGGGACAGCGCGTGCGCAACAAGGCTGAACTCAAACGGATGATCGGGAAAGTTGAGGCAGCGGGCGGCACCGAAATGGCAACCGGGATGGCCCTAGCGCTCCAGGAAATTCAGCGGGTAATGCTGGCGCGGAGCGTGAGCCGGATCATGTTGCTGACTGATGGTCGGACTTATGGCGATGAAGGACGTTGTGTCGAGATTGCACGCCGCGCGCAGGGACGCGGGATTGGCTTGACAGCATTGGGAATTGGGAATGAGTGGAACGAAGATCTGTTAGAAACAATAGCAGCACGGGAAAATAGCCGCACCCACTACATCACATCAGCCCAAGAGATTGCGCAGATCTTCGCCGATGAGCTCAAGCGGATGCACTCCATCTTTGCCCAGGATGTACAACTCAGTATCGAGGTGCGCCCTGGCGCACTTCTTCGCTCGCTAGATCGAGTTCGACCCTTCATTGCGCCTGTGCAGATCGTCGAAGAGCGTGAGTTGTGTTGGGTTGGCGGGTTGAGCGATTGGCCCGACAATGATGCCCAGGCTTTCCTGCTTGAAGTCGTCGTGCCGCCAATCAACGCCGGTGAGCACCCACTCCTACGTTTGGCCCTCAATTATAGCCTGCCGGGAGCGAGTTTGCTGAAACAGACGAACAACGCGGTTTTGCGTATTGCTGTACGTTCGGATGCAACATCTACGCACGACGTTGATGCCACCGTTAAATACTGGCTCGAACGGTTGGTAGCCTATCGCCTCCAGGCAAGCGCTTGGCAGGATGTCGACGCTGGACGCATCGAGGAGGCGACCCGGCGCTTGCAGATGGCCGGAACGCGCCTGTTCGAAGCCGGCGAAGTGGATTTAGCCCACACTGTTCAGGAAGAAGCCACTCGGTTGCTTCGTTCGGGCGGCACATCGGCAGAGGGCCGCAAGCGCATCAAATATGGCACACGCGGGTTGGTGGGGCGTGGCAATATCAGCCAGGAACGAGAAGCCTAGACACGGTTCTTGCGCATTGTACAGTTTGGCTGGAAAGCTTAAAAGCAGGAGCGCTCTTTCGTTACTCCTCCCTTTTCTCCAAACCATAATATCTTCTGAAACCCTATCACTCGTCTACAATCTAACAAGTAAGGTGGGAGTTGCATTGTGCAGAGGTGTAGTCATTGTAATGCACAACAGTTTGATGGAACGATCTTCTGTTCAGAATGTGGAGCAAGCCTCGTTGCGACGCCGCTGCCCAGAGAGGCAACGGCAGCGCTGAACACAGTATCGATCTTGGATTCGGCGGAGCTTCTCTCACAAGAGCGCATACAGCAGGATATAACTCATCCGTCGCCACCGCCCCGACCCGCTGTTCGGAATATCCATCTGGTGGTTTTGAACAGTGGGCGGCGTATGGCTTTCGATGCTAGTGAAGAATTGCTGATCGGGCGCAAGGACAATGCCAAAGGCATCTTTCCCGATATCGACATGGGGCTGGATGGAGGATACGATGCGGGAGTTTCACGGCGGCATGCTATTATTTCGTTCCAAAATGGCGTATTTGTCGTTGAGGATCTCGAAAGCGCCAATGGCACTTTCATCAACGGTGACCAGCTACAACCCCATGTGCATACGCCGCTTCATCACGGCGATGAACTGAAATTGGGAACACTGATTCTACGTATCGAACTCAACTAACTTGAGGTGAGGAGAACCACCGTGGCAAAAACCGTTATTCTGCATATTATGGGTGAAGATCCGGTATTAGCAGACTTAGATCAAGAACCTCAACAGGGCGATGCCTTCGTCAAGGTTACGAATATGCGCAAGCGCGATGGAAAAGACGTTTCCTACCTTGCCCCTGGGGTCCAATGGGTGATTTTTCCCTGGCACCGCATCACCTTTATCGAAATTATGCCTAGCGAAGAGGAAAGGAGTCAAGTCGTTGACTTCTTCCGTTCGTAGCACACGCAGCCAGCCTGCACCGCATCAGCGGCGCTGCCACCCCTCGCGACAGGAAACTCGCCAAACAAATCAAGCAACAAGACCTGGCGCCAGCAATATGGTTGCCGGGTTCTTGTTTCTCGCCCTACTAACGAGACGACACAGCAACGCGACCATCGCATCATCCGCTCAGCGCCGCACAACCCAACGCCAAGCAGACCAGCAATATGTGCAAGCTTGACACGCCCCAGATCAGGGGCTACAATCGATCCCGAGAGCGGATGTGGCCCGGTGGCTGTCCTGGTCTTCAAAACCAGTGGGCGGAGTGACGAGCTTCGTCGGTGGGTTCGACCCCCACGCGCTCTCGCCAAATGTTATAAATTTACCTGAATTTTTTGAAGTTCCCTGAATTTCTTGAAGTTCGCGTGGAGGTTTGGGTGCGCGTTGCGCAGGCTTCTCGGGTAGGGTTTCCACATCCCCATGTGACGTGCATGACGCTTCGTACAGATACTGCCAAATGATCGATGGAAACCGTTTTCCTTTCCACAAGAGCATCCCATCTCCGTTTCTCGCCTTGTCCCGGTTAGAGCAACCGGGATGGTCTTGTGGAATGGGCCGCTCTTGTGGCAAACGAGGCTCCGTGAGCACCGATACGATCACCCACTGGTTTTGAAGACCAATCGCACCACGCACTCCCGACGGAACGCGGTTCTGTCGCATGCATACGCCTCGTACGACACGAGCGACGGCCACTCCTTCCGCACGCGATCGCGCTCGTTTCCTTCCTTGCAGTCGAAAAAACATCGCGTTGCCACGCTGCAGATGCACCTTTGTGCCGTACTTGCTCCAACGCACGCCAGCGGGATGGCGACCGTGCCTGCCCCACACGGTCACACCGCACAAATTCGTGCCGTGACCGCTGCAACCGAACCAGGCGTCCAACTCGACGAGCAACGCACCAAGTCGCACCGCGCAGATCCGTGCTGTGACCGCTGCAACAAAAAGAACCTGCACCGTGAGCATACTAACAACGTCGCACCGCGCAGATCCGTGCCGTGACCGCTGCAACCATCGAAAACGTGGCGTCCTGATGCGCCAAAACAAGGCGAATCCGCCGGATTTTCTCGCAACTCAATTGTTGCTCCGAAATGGCCCCGCGTTGCGAACGAGTTCTGGATCATTGGAGGAAGTGCGCTCGACGAGCACCAGCAGAGGGCGGCGAGGGTGATGGCGTATCGGCGCGCCATCGCCGGTGATGCGCGGATGAACCGGCGCTCGCCTTTGATGACTCGCATGCATCGTACCCGGCAGCAACGCTGCCAGCGAAGTCCGCGTCTCTCACAGGCAGACCCGAGTCTTCGCCTTGCTGGTTCTTTTGGCCTCGCCTTCGGCTGAAACCGTCGGCTCGAAGGATGGTCGTGGCTCTGATCCAATCCTGGCCTGAGAGACACAGTGTGTTTCTCTGGTGCGACTAGAAATAATGTACTTGGGTAGGTGCGATATTTGTTCTGATTGTATCACGTGCTCACCAGAATGGAGCCCTGTTTTTGCGTCGCTCGCGGCTTTGTCGGTCGAGGCGCCTTTTTCTTGCTAACGAGCCACAGTCCGCGTCGTGCTAGCTCACGTGTGGCGTTGATAGGCGATGGCTCTGAGAAGCTGTCTGAAAAGCCGTTTGACCCGGCAAGAACGGGAGCAC
>JAKSDJ010000247.1 GCA_022360155.1 Chloroflexales bacterium
CCAGCGACAGCACGGCGATGGCGCGGATACGCCCCTCAGATCTGCGCCAAGCAATGGCTCAGCCGCGCCAAGCGTGGAGCGTTACCGGCTCGAACGGATGGACCAGACCGAGGGTCAAATCCTGATCGACGGCAACACCGCCGCCGCCTTGGGATCGATCTTCGGCGGGGTGAGCGTGGTCGCCTGGTATCCAATAACCCCTGCCACCAGCCTAGCCGATGGCCTGATCACTTACTTGCCGCGCCTGCGTACCGAAGCAGAGGCTGGCCGCGCGACCTATGCCATCGTCCAGGCTGAGGACGAAATCGCCGCCCTAGGTATGGTGATCGGCGCCGGCTGGGCCGGCGCGCGAGCCATGACTTCGACCTCCGGGCCAGGGATCTCGCTGATGACTGAGTTTGCCGGGCTGGGCTATTTCGCCGAGATTCCCGCGGTGATCTGGGACATCCAGCGGATCGGGCCGAGCACCGGCTTGCCCACCCGCACCTCCCAGGGTGACATCCTGTCGACCTATTTCCTGGGCCACGGCGATACCCGCCAGATCTGTTTGCTGCCCGGTTCGGTCGCCGAGTGTTTCGAGTTTGGCTATCGCGCCTTCGACCTCGCCGAACGACTCCAGACGCCGGTCTTTGTTTTGAGCGACCTGGATCTGGGGATGAATACCTGGATGACGCATCCCTTCGCGTATCCAGGCCAGGCGATGGACCGCGGCAAAGTCTTGAGCGCCGAGGATCTGGAGCAACTCGGGCGGTTCGTCCGCTTTGAAGATCGCGATGGCGACGGGATTGGCTACCGCACCTTGCCGGGGAACCCGCACCCGCTCGCGGCGACACTGAGCCGGGGATCTGGGCATAATGCGGCGAACATCTATAGCGAGAAGCCGGAGGACTGGAAGGCGAATATGGACCGGCTGACCCGCAAACACGAAACGGCCCGCACCCTCGTGCCGCCGCCGGTCGCGGAGCTTATTCCCGAGGCGTCGATCGGCATTATCGCCTACGGCTCGTCCGACCCGGCGGTTCGCGAGGCGCGCGACATCTTAAGCGCCCAGAGCCTCACGACCAGCTACCTGCGCCTGCGCGCCCTGCCCCTCGAAACGGCCACGCACGATTTCGTGGCGCAGCACGAGCATGTCTATGTGATCGAGCTTAACCAGGATGGGCAGATGGCGCAACTCGTCCGCCTGCACTGCCCGGCGTACGCCACCCGCATTCACAGCATCGCGCATTCGGACGGATTGCCGCTGACCGCACCGTTCGTGGCCACAACGCTGAAGCAGTTGGCAGGGTAGAATGTTAGCAGATTGGCATCCTTCGCTGTGCTCAGGACAGGGATTGGACCGTTAGCCTGGGAGGAGAATGTATGACAGTTACCACAAACTTGCCTGAGCTTTTGCTGCGGTCGCCCGATGCTGACTGGGATCGGAGCCGCTGGGAGCAGCTTCCTAACGACGGCAACCGCTATGAAGTGATCGATGGAGTACTTTACATGAGTACGGCGCCAAGTTATTTTCACCAATGGATTGTTCGGCAAACGGCGCTTATGCTCATCGAGCAGATCGACCGGGCCAATATTGGGCTGACAGCTTGGGCGCCTATCGGTTTGTTTATGCCAGGATGCGATCCTGTCCAGCCAGATATTGTCGTTGTGCTGCGGGAAAACCTTCATGTCATCCACGACCGGCGTATCAATGGCGTTCCTGCGCTGTTGGTCGAGGTGCTCTCGCCTTCGAACCCGGAACAAGATTTGCGGGTCAAACGCGGGGCATACGCACAGGCTGCCGTGCCTGAGTACTGGATTATTCGTCCGTCCGAGCGCGATGTGCTGGTCTGTAGCCAGCCCGATCCCAAGCTCGGCGACTATGCACATACCTATCTGGTACCGCCCGATGGCGAACTGATTTCGCCGACGCTGCCGATCCGCACGGCAATCGCTCCGTTTTTTGCAGGTTCACCGGATACAACACTTTGACGTTAGAACGTTAGCATCCTTCGGCGGCGCGCAGGACAAGGGTTGGCACGTTGACACATGGAAATGCTCGATCTGCGTTGATTGACGTTCATCTGCAGCATCAGCATTCCATTGCATAAACTGCACGTTTGAATGATGCATAAAAGGAATACTACTTATAAGGGCGGCATCAGCGTTCCATTGCATAAACTATGAGAATCGATGGCTCCTAAAAGGGATACTATACATATGACTACGAAAACTCAAGCAACGAATAAAATCGGCCTAACCCGCGCCGATTATAAGGGCGGCAACTCAACGCTCTGTGCGGGTTGCGGTCACGATTCGATCACCAGCCAGATCATTCAGTCGGTCTTTGATCTCTCGCTGGCGCCCCACCAGGTCATCCGCATGAGCGGGATCGGCTGTTCGAGCAAGTCGGCGGCCTATTTTCTGGGGCGCTCACACGGCTTCAACTCGATCCACGGGCGGATGCCCTCGGTGACGACCGGCGCGCACGTGGCGAACCGCGATTTGCTGCCGCTCGCAGTCAGCGGCGACGGCGACAGCGGCAGCATCGGGTTGGGCCAGTTCAAACACCTGCTGCGCCGCAACGTGCCGATGGTCTATATCATCGAGAATAACGGCGTGTATGGCCTGACCAAAGGCCAGTTTTCGGCGACTGCCGATAAGGGCCAGCAGCTCAAATACGCGGGCACCAACGAATTCCCGCCGGTGGATTTATGCATGGAGGCGCTGGTTGCCAACTGCGGCTTTGTGGCCCGCTCGTTTGCTGGCGATGCCAAACAGGTGCGCGAGTTGATTAAGGCGGCGTTTAGCTTCCGCGGCACGGTGGTGCTCGATATCATCAGCCCCTGTGTGACCTTCAACAACCACCACGAGTCGACCAAAAGCTATGGTTATGGCAAGACGCACCAAGACCCGATCCACGACCTAACCTTCATCCCCGCTTACGATGAGGTCGCGGTGGACTACGAGCCGGGGACGGTGCGCCAGGTGCGGCTGCACGACGGACCGGTGATCCAGTTGCGCAAGCTCGGCCCCGACTACGACCCAACCAATCGCATGGCTGCGCTGGCGCTCCTGGAAGAGGCGCGGATCAAGCAGGAGTTTATCACTGGCTTGCTCTATATCAACGAGGGACGCCCGGTGCTGGCCGAGGCGTTACAGCTCTGCGCTACGCCGCTGGCCCAACTCGGCGCGGACCAACTGCGCCCGTCGCGGGAGGCATTAGCGGTAGTGATGGACGAGTTCGCCTAAAAGACCACCAGCATTTCTCTGCCTTTTGTGTCGTGGGAGCCTTCTCTCACGACACTTTAGGTTATCGTGACAAGCGTTGTGTGACAAGAGTCGCCATAACCTTCCTAATACTACAACGAGACTTCATCCTGCACCGCATCGGAACGGGATCTGTCGATGTCACCCTGAGCCCTTCGGCTGCGCTCAGGACCGGCTCCGCGAAGGGTCTTGCAACCTTTGGCAACGAGATTCTTCACGTCGTTCAGAATGACATGGCTCGTTGTAGTACTAATAATGGTCCTCTTCCTTCTGAGAGCATTCCTCTACTTTTCGTAATGATCTCTTCTCTCACTGGGCATCGCGGCTGTGCTACGCTGGTAGTAATGTAATCCCAAAGCTATCTGTAATAGAGCGAGAGATCGAAATGACACAAGGATGTATCATTATCGACGCCGATCGCTGCAAAGGTTGTGGGCTTTGCACCGATGTATGCCCGCAGGCTGTGATCTCTATGGCGACAACATTTAACGCGCGGGGGTACCATCCGACGCAATTGGTCGACCCGCTTGGTCGATGCACCGGCTGTGCGGTTTGCGCTGTGATTTGCCCTGATGCGGCAATTACCGTATACCGCGACGTTACGCCCCGTGTCGCTCGTGTTCCAAGGTAGGAGGGTGCCATGGAGAGACAATTACTCAAAGGCAATGAAGCAATTGCCGAAGCTGCGGTTCGCGCCGGGCTGGATGCTTTTTTCGGCTACCCCATTACTCCTCAGACGGAATTGCTCGAATACATGTCCTCGCGTATGTTTGAATTGAGTCGGGTTTTCGTTCAGGCGGAAAGCGAGATTGCGGCGATTCATATGGTGTATGGCGCAGCATGTTCAGGCAAACGGGCGATGACCTCTTCCTCAAGCCCCGGCATTAGCCTCATGCAAGAGGGGCTGAGTTATATCGCCGGCTCTGAAGTGCCTATCGTACTGATCGACGTGATGCGCGGCGGCCCAGGGTTGGGCAATATTTCACCCAGTCAGAGCGACTATTTCCAAATAGTTCGTTCGGCTGGTCATGGTGATTTCCATCCCATCGTTCTTGCGCCAGCGACCGTGCAAGAAGCGATTGATCTTACCGCCCTGGCCTTTGATTTGGCCGAACAATACCGAACGATTGTCACAATCCTGTTGGACGGTAATATTGGACAGCTGATGGAACCGG
>JAKSDJ010000808.1 GCA_022360155.1 Chloroflexales bacterium
GCGCGGACGCGAGAAGGCAGGCCATAGCGAATGGCTGTGTCGTGTGCTCATCACTCATCACTCATCACTTCCGCAGGCGGCGCGCGGGCGCGAGAAGGCAAGCCATGGCGTGCTCCTTTCGAACCGAATCAAAACGCGCCTCTCGCATGGAGAGGCGCGTTGCCTGGTTTGTGTATGAATGCGGATGCGCTACAAACCTGGTTCTCCCCATGCCAACATACCCCTCGCCTGGAGGAGCTGGAGGCGGAGCAGGAGCAGGTTGTGGCGCTGTGTATCCATAGGCTCAGTGTAGCAAGGACGACCCAGGTCGTCATCGGTCGCGAGGCTGAGCCTGAAGAGGAGAACAAGCGTGTCGGCATGCGGGGTGCGACAGCATGCTTGCGCGCGCAAGCATAGCTGTCGCACTCCCCCCAGTACTCGCTTCCAACACAAAGTGGCACGGGGAGGGGTCGATGCTGAGATAAGGCAAAAGCGCACCTACAAGAGCCGACCGGAGAAGAGTTATGTTACTCGCCGATATTTAAAGAAAAGCCTTCTCCTTCTCTTGTATTCAGAGTTCGTTCGATAAGCGTTTGAGCCTGCACATCAGCAACACCACGATAATCAATCTCATATACTCTCCAGAGACCCGGCGCGTGTAAAATCAGGATTACCTGTGACGCTTGACTTGACTCATCGTGTGCTATCAAAGCGTCAACGCGGCCTAATTGCACAAATTGGGCGAAGAGATAGGTGCGTTCCCCTGTGGCCTCCTCGACATAGACTTGCCAGGTGTGCCCGTCATCCCACCACGGCACACCGTCAACAATCACGGCGTTGGCTATCAAGAACACATTTTCCTTGTCACCGTCGCGATCCAGATCGACAGACGCCGCCTCTTGGTACTCATAGCCATCTTGGCCCGCAACAGCCAATGGTATTGAAGGATCAACAAGATCACGTTCTTGCTCCTGAGAAGCTTCTGCCGTTGGCGGCGTTTCAGGGGGAGGGGTAAGACTCGATGCGGAAGGTGTTGTTCCTTGAGCGGATGAAGCCGCAAGATCGGATGGCGTTATGGCGTTCGACTGACAACCGCTCAACACTATTCCCATGATGAGGCAAGCAAGGACGAAGTAGCTTGCAGAATGCATAACCTGGTTCTCCTGTAAATAATACCAATTCGACGTAGCTCTTCCACATACTGTCCTCTTGAGCGCACGCGAAGGGTCTCAGCAGCAGCAAGCCGAGATGCTTCGCTGCGCTCAGCATGACATGCGTTGTATGTACGCTGAATTCGTATAACGCGTGAAAGACCGGACAACGAACAATGCTAAATAGTATCAGCACATAGCAGATAGGCGATTGGGGTGCATGATTATACAACTTTTGCTTGGAATAGCCACAAACATCGTAGTCAAGCATTACATTTCATAATATGATGATAGCTGTTTCTTCACAATTTTAATTGTATGATATGAAAGTAATAGAAATATGGAGAAATCAGCTATAGGCCGTACAGTCAAACTCACTGCAAGGCGTTCAGAAAGCAGTGCAATGAGCCTGTGGAAACAGTCGCCTGTGAACTGCCGATCACCCCTAAGATTACCTGAGATCTGCGGCGAATCCGTACTCGTCGACGTCATCCGCGTGCTCTTGCGGGGCTTTGGCGCGCCAAGCATCTCCCTTCCAAAGCAGATTTGACACCTTGATGTGGAGTGCGCAAGCCATGCTTGCGCACTCCTCCCAGTCACATGCGTCACCTACGGGTCAGCTTACAGCCAGTGGGACAAAACCACCCCAAGTATTTCCTACTGAGTCTGGATCTTTACCAGTTCTTGGGTTGCAACATCAGCGATCTGCGCATCGAGATAGGGGACGCCCGTTGCCAACAACCAGGTTTCTAGCTCAAGGCGCTGACGTGGATCATCAGGCTGCTCGCTCGGCGCTGCGTTGTATGCAGCTGCACTCATCGGCCCAGCGAGTGCGCCCGCGGCCAACGTTCCACATACAACGCCGGTATGCTTGAGAAACGTTCGTCGATTCACTGCTGTGCTCTTTCCGTAATCATTCTGTCGAGCTGTTGATATAAGTCAGGCGGATCAAGATGGGGCTGGGATGTTGCGTATAGCCAGCGCTCTACCCGCTGGTCCGTGTCGATAAAATACAGCAGACCGCGGCCCGATGTCTCGCTCACGAAGCCGCCATAAACCTCCACTGAGCGATCCGGCAAATGAACAATAAAACTCCGATACCCCAACCCTTCAGGCGGATCGATCGTTTTGCTGCTAGCTGGTAAAGCATCGAGCATGGCGGTCAGGGTTATTGTTTCCGCTGCGGCTAGCATCCAGACCGGGTTTGGTCGGCCTGAAAAGATGTCCAGCACAACGATGGAGGATTGCGGGTCATCGATCATGACGCGGAGTCGGCGATACAAGTCAGGAACAAGATGCGGCTGAGCTGTCGCATACAACCAGAGTTCCACCTGTTGGTCGGTGTCGGTAAAGTAGCGCATGCCATGTTCCGACTGCTCGCGCACCACACCGTGATAGACCTGCACCGACCGATCCGGCAGATGAACCGTAAAGCTCTGATACCCTGACATACGCGCAGGAAGAGGATCAACAGATTGTTCACTGGCCGGTAAGGCGTCGAGCAGAGCGGTGAGGGTCATCGTTTCTGCTGCAGTCAGCC
>JAKSDJ010000652.1 GCA_022360155.1 Chloroflexales bacterium
CCGAAGAAGGTCGCCGAGAGCTTGTGGGCCTCATCGCAGACCACCAGATCCCAACGGCCATCAGCAGCCTGAAGTTTCTGCTGTACCGACTCGTCGCGGGCCAGCTTGTCGAGCCGGGCGATCACCAGGTGGTTTTCGAGGAACCAGTTGCCGGTGCGGGCCGCCTCCAGTTTATCGTTGGTGAGGATCTCAAAGGGCAGGTGGAAGCGGCGATAGAGCTCATCCTGCCACTGCTCGGCCAGACTGCCGAGGCAGACGACCAGGCAGCGCTGGAGATCACCGCGGGCAATCAGCTCCTTGATCAGCAAGCCGGCCATGATCGTCTTGCCCGCGCCGGGGTCGTCGGCGAGCAAGAAGCGCAGCGGCTGGCGGGAGAGCATGGTCTCATAGACTGCCGTGATCTGGTGAGGCAGCGGCTCGACCAGCGAGGTATGCACCGCCAAAACCGGGTCGAAGAGATGCGCGAGGCGGATGCGGTGGGCCTCGGCAACCAGCCGGAAGAGTCGGCCATCGCCATCGAAGCTCCAGGGGCGGCCGGCGCTGACGATCGCCAGGGTCGGCTCATCGTCACGGTAGAGCAGGCGCGTGCCGGGACGCCCGCCGGCATCCTTGTAGGTCAGCTCCAGCGCATCGCTGCCATACCACTGCACGGCGACCGCCGTCACCAGGCTATCGGGCAGGATGCCGCGCAGGGACACGCCACGGGTCAGATCTTCAAGGCGTGTCATGGTGCGTCCCTGCGGTCTGGGCATGTTCGGCCACTGCTGTCTGGCACTCCTCAACAATCAAGGTACGAAAGGCCAGCTCAGCATCGCTCCCCGCCACATCCGCGTAGGCGTTGGCGAGGAGCCAGGCGATCCGCCGCTGCATCCCGCCGCGCCGGCCGAGATGGATCCCCGGATGCACCAGGCCCATAATCGTCGAGAAGCTCACCCCAGCGCGGCGCGCAAAGGCGCGCTGCGAGAGTCCGGCCCGCGCGATCAGATCGGGAAAGTCCGGGCGAAGTTGGAGGCGCTGATTTCATAGATGCGGCCCGTTGCCTTTAACACCATCGTGATGCATTGTAGACCATGCCATGATAGACCATGCCATGATAGCTGCTACATTAGATCTTGCCCTGCCCCGCGACGTTGACCGTGCCCTGCACCCCGCCGATCTGGATATTGGCTTGCTGCGCCAGGGTCTGGAGTTGTTGCGCAAAGGGCTGCGCGCGTTCAGCGACGCGGGCCAGCACTTTCTCGAAGGCTTCCTGATAAGTCGCGGGATCGTCGACAAAGAGCTGGAGCGTGGTCTGCTCCTTCGCATCGCCATGCCGGGCGATGCCATCCTGGATGATCGGCGCGGCCTGCTCGCCCTGCGCCGCCGCGGCGCTCTTGGTTGGCGGCGGCTCCTGCTTCGCCGCGGCGGTTGCGACCGCCGCCTTGTACTCGGTGTAGGCCGTGAACGCGCCGACCAACCCGGTGATGATCGCCGTGATAGTCACAGGATCTGCCATGGTGTCGCTCCTTTGCTTTGCTTCACGATGTCGATTGCATGGCGGACGAACCCGCCGGATACGCCTGCGCCCCAACGCCAGGCGCCTATTCCGCCACTCCGCGATTCGCGCCGGCGCTTGCCCTGCGGCATCGCAGGGACGCGCTGGGGCGGGTAAACCCGCCCCAGCCCCCTCCCGCCGCGGTCGCGCCCCTAAAACGCTTTACAGCACCCCCAACATCGCAATGCAGCAAACAGGACTCAGAAATCAGTATTTAGGACAAATGTGCGATCGTTAGGGGCTGCGACCACTCGACACCCTCCTTGGAGGTAGCCGACAGTGGAGAGCCTGTCCCGCGCCCCGCAGCGAACATACGTACTTTTATTGTAATAACTGCCGCCGCGAAGCGGCACAACCATCTCCTCTAGTGTAAAGTCTTTCGGTTGCGTGAAATCCGCAACCGGCGCCGCACTTCCTTGCGGGTACGTATTGAGGTGACTCGTCGTCCATTCCCACACATTCCCAACCATGTCGAGCGCGCCACAGGCCGCCGCCCCGGCCGGGCAACAGCCCACTGGCGCAGCGGCATCCAACTGCGCCGCGTCATAGATCGCCCGCTCGCCGGTCGGCTCTTCATCGCCCCACGGATAGGGACGCCGCGTCCCGTCCGTCGCATACGCCGCCGCCGCTTCCCACTCGGCTTCGGTCGGCAGGCGCAGCACATAGCCTGGCGGCAATCCGGCCCCAACCTGCTCGTTCAGCCAGGCGCAAAATGCGGTCGCCTCGTACCAGCTTACCCCAATGACTGGCTGGTTCGGCCTATGATACCGCGGATCGTCCCAGCCCCACGGCTGGGTGCGTTCCCGCTCCTGCTTCCAGCGCCAGCCGTTTGGCGTCCACCAACGCTCGGCATCCGGCCCATAACCCGCCGCGACAAAGGGCGCGTACTGGGCCACCGTGACCGGGAAGCTCGCGATCCAGAAGGGCGGGATCGCAATTTCAGCGGCCTCGTCGTCCTCTTCCCACCCGCCAATTCGATAGGTTCCTGCCGGTACAGAGCAGAAGTAGCCTTCAGACGCGCCAAACGTGCAGTTACGTCGGTCCAGTTCGACTTGCCACTGTACCATTTCGACCGGAAAGCGCGGATCGCCCAGCTCGCCTAGGGCGGAGCCGACCTCGATACGGAACGGCGTTTGGCTCTCGGGGGCGGGTTGCGCCAGCGCTTCGACCAGCGCCGCCCGCAGCCGAGCTTCCAACTGCTCCACCTTGGTCTGGTGTTGACGGTTCAGCAGATAGCGGCGACCGCCCAAGTCGGCATAGCAGGCTGCCGCCAGCACCGCATCGTGCTGGCGCTGGATCGGCGTTTTCTCCGCTCTGCCGATAACCGAGTCGAGCAGCATGGCGAGCCAGGTGTACGCCTCATCGTGTTTCTTCTCGCGGCGCAGGCAACCCATCAGC
>JAKSDJ010000449.1 GCA_022360155.1 Chloroflexales bacterium
ACTGAAAGAGCACAAGCAGCCATAACACGATAAAACTTATCAACCAGATTTCCATCTTTTGGTTTTCTCTCCTAAGACTATTGGTCACAAGTTACGCATGTTGTGATATTGTCGAATCGCTCGTCAAATAGCCACGTTTTTACACGGTAGCAGTTGGAAATGGCGGCATCGTACCTGATCCACCGTCGTACCTGTCGGTCGCTTCAGCGGATGGATGACCGAAAATTGGCCCAAAACTCGTCTAAAAAAGCCCGATTTTGTCCTTGACAAACGAACCAAAACCTTAACGTGTGAGCAATGGACTTAGACAAGATTTCAGGACAACCAACGTGATGTTATAGTTGGGGCGTTTGTAGACGCGGATTGGCGCCGCGCTGGTTGTCTATTGCGGAAAGAGCCTCAATATGTAGTTTGCAATCGCACCGAATAAGGGACTTGGGCAGATGGCTCAAGTGGAGTGCGTCCGCGAATGGCTCGAAGATGAGCAGCTTGCCTGTAGCTGCAACCAGAAGGATGACAGCGAGAATGAACTGACAGACCAGCAGAAGGCATGACACTGTTGTAGCCCTTTTATAGCAAGCATTTTATTGCACAATTTAGCCAACGCTATTGGTGTGTCTGCCCGGCTTTGACATGGTTCGCAATCACTTTACAGTCTTGGCAATTTGATTCCTACGATAGCATCATAATGAACTCGTGTGTCATCTCAGTTTGTCAAGACTGTAAAACTAAAGCAAGGTTGCCAGTTCTGAAACCTTGTCTAAGAGGCTTTACGGTTCGAATGCGATCCGTATAATATTCTCACCAGGACGCTTGAATTGCAGGGCAGAGAAGTCGTCGGTAAGCAAATTGAGTCTAACTACAGTGTCAGCAGCTCGCGGAAAAGATGGTGTCTGTATACCATAGAGGAGCACAGTATCATCCTCTAAGAGAGGACTTACACCATGAACCGTTTTTGACAGAGACTCCTGTCCGAGTAATTGCCACGAGTCGACATCAAGGAGCGCCACCTTGCTCACCTTCTGTTGTGATGCATTAATAGGGCTAAGACTAATTGCCAATCGCTTGCCATCATGCGATAGTGAAGCAGAGTCAATCTCAGTTGATGAGTCGCTTATCAATCCAAGATCGATGCTCCTTAGTATGCGCTGCTGCTCAGTGTTGATAACATGGATTTCTCCTTGGTCGGTTACGAGATATAGAATACTTCCATCCGGTGAGGTAAACGTCTCGAAAACTCCACCTGGCTTCCATGCAAGTTCAGGTTTTCCCGAGGAATCCGGTAGAGGTATTTGATATATTACTCGCTGTTGTGATAAATTTACCGCACGTACGTCATCAGTCCCGAAACAGGTTGTATAGAGCATGGTTCCATCTGGAGAAAGTAATAATTTTGCATTGTAGCAGTTCGGTAAAGGAACAGTTTCAGGTAGAACGTCTCCGGTAGTGGCATTTACTATGCTTAACCAGTAAGTTCCTAGTATGTGCTTATTAAGCTCAAGCCAGGGGTAGCTGTAATAATAGAGCCACTGTCCGTCTGGAGAAATAACCATGCCCGAGGATCCAGTCTCTCCTTTGGCACGATCTCGCAGCTCTGTTTGCCAAAGCTCTTTTCCTGTCTCCAAGTCGATAGCTGTAAGATAATCTACTCCAATACCGCCTTCAGGCGGCGCTTTGACAGACGCAATGTAAAAATGTTTGCCATTAGGTGAAGGTATAGCGTCTACATCAACTCCGGTAGGGAAGGAATATAATTCTTGTTGAGTAGAGCTGTCAAGAATCGTAACACGCCCCGAAAGAGCACCCATCGTGATATCCTCGACTGAACGAGGGATATGACTTACAATATATACTTTCCTTAAGTCAGCAAACGACGTGGCGCTTGTATGTCCACTACCTTCCATTAGTTGTGGTTGCCCTTGCAGAAACGTTGGCATCACCCACAGAAGCATTCCGAATGCTATCAAAATTCCAGCAACAATTAAAAAGACGAACTGGGATATCCATCGTTGAGATTGAACAGAACGAGGCTCTACAATTAAACGCCGCCGACGAGTTCTCGGTATATTACTCATTAGTTTCTCCTTGGTGATATGGATTTCGTTGATTAAAGTTCTACAGGAAATACTGCAAGCCTGCTAACAGCCAGTAACCAGAAAATATCATGAGAATCACACCTATAATTTTATGAACAAGGCTTTCCCTCGCCATTAGTACTTCTAGTGCGTTGTGAAGAGCCTCGCCTGATTGAGCTTCACGAATGATCCATCCTGCAAGCATAGCGCTGATTCCCCTTCCCAATCCGAAGCCACTAAAAATTACTGCCCCATAGAATGGCGACGCTGAAAGAAAAGCGCCTAATAAAACTATGTATATCCCTCCAGTGGCAATTCTGGTTGTAATTCCTACTCCCAGACCCAAACCATACAACAAGGAAGTCAGATATGGATGAAATCTTCTTCGCCAAGAAGCTGGCACCTGGGCAAGGATTTGAGGATACGGCATTTGCAAGAAATGTAATTCATGCAAAGCATAGGCAAGACTAGTGACACCGAGGCCTATAAATGTAAATGTACGATCGCTGTTGATTACTGATGACAACAAATGACCAACAAGTCCAAGTATATATCCCATAACTCCGGCTGCTGCTAAATTGCCAAGAACATGAAGACCTGCTGCAATAATCCAGTTGAAGAACTGTTTCTCCCTATACACGACAGGGCGGATGGTTCCTACCATCGAGAATCCTCAGGGTGACCAGGTACTTGCAATACCAACAACTATTGCCAAAAACGGTAAAAACACGAATAGTGTCAGCCACCATGCATCAGGGTATTGGAGAGACCATGCGATCATTATACCTATCCTCAACAGAACTCAAGATATAATTTTCGAAAAGGCGAAATTCTGGCAGTCTACCTGCACCGTGTTGATCGCGTGATCGAGACATTTTGCCCTAGGCGCGAAGGCATCAGAACGCCATCATAAACCACAACCACCGTCGAAGCTATCAACACGGTTGAGGTAAAACTCCGAAATTCTATAAGCTGTTAATCATACTTCAAGCCTATTGAACAGGCAGTAGCCAAGCACACTGATGGCGTTATACAGCCTAAGTCAATGATGTATTGCCCCCAAGATTAGCATAACCATTTTCTTAACCACTTCATAGCTTGCAGTATTTCCGCCATGATTTGATAGCAAGGATTTCATGCATTTGTAATTGGCGATACAACAAAGTTATGGAGGCAAGCTGTAGACTTTTTCTATATGGGAACACCATTGAATACCATGCTTTCTTCAGCAAGGACCACCACATGTACCGCTTATTACAGCCAGAGTACATCGGTAATTAGAAGAATTGCCGCCATTACACCACCACCCAGCTAAATCTTTTCGATGGCAAGACTTCGAACAATTCACTGCTGGGCAATGACCACTGCCAGTCGCACAACAATCATAGTAGACGATTTTGTCACAGCCACTTGGACCATTACAGCATGCGACCCACGCATGGCCCGCAGTATTACAACCACTATGAGGACATGTTGTGTCTGTTCCTCCACAACTAGCGCAAGGCCGACCATTCATACCACACCAGTACCATTGATCACAATTGTTATTACCGAAACTGGCTTCAGCGATACGTCGATCTGAAGGCAAAGCCGCACCAAAAGATCCTCCTACTGCGACCAATACCATTTTTCCCAGTTGGGTAAGAAAACCTCTACGCGAACCTCGTTGCCCCCATTTAGCTGTTAATTGAGAGGTAATGCGATCAAGAGACGGTTGATCCTGCGCCTGTATATTCTGATCATTGTTTTTCATATCGCCACTTCCCATATTTTCCTAAGCCTCCTTATGTTGATTCCATTATTGCTAAAACTATTGAACTACCTCCTAATCTGTACCGCTATTTTGGGTCAACATCAAGGTGTTCATCTTCTCGTCAAAACTTTCTACTCCCTCATCTAGGGCATTTAGAAGACTTTCCAGATGTTCAAGATGATTTACTAATCCTTTTGTGTACACCTTGCCTTTAGAGTCAACGAGGATGGCATATGGAGAAGTCGTTACCTGATAGGTTTGTGCAAGATGCGGGGCAATTATATAGGAAAGGTTGTGTAACTTATATCTGATAACAAAGTCTTGATTAATCTCTTCATCTTGCAATAAACTAATAATTACAACCTCAACCTGTTGCTCCATCCGAGCGATTGTACGAATAGCAGGCATGAGATCACTACAAGCAGAACATCCCGGTGAGACAAACACTAGTAGAGTCGATTTGCTGCGCTCATTGCCAAGTGTAGTTTGTCGTTGATGAATGTCCAACTCCTGAAACTTTGGTGCTTCCTGACCCAACGCCAAACCAACATTTGTCATACGTGCTCCATTGGGAGCGAGACGTTTATGAAGAATGCCGATCTGGCGGGCAAGCGCTAAAAGAATGAGCATTTGTCCCAGCACAATGACCCACAAGATGAGGTAGCTTACCAGTGCGATTCCTGTCATCTTTATTCTCCTCGCGAACAGAATACTGTGATTTACAAACGGCGCCTGGTATGAAGCGCAGTAATCTGTCGGCCAACCAGGTAGAAAACCAGCAACCCAACACAGATCAGGGTGATGAAGAAAAGTCCTACGATTGGAGGTGATGCCTCCCCTGTGTGCTGTGTGCTAAAAATTAGTCCGTCAAGTGCAAAATAGCCGTCGGCAAAGAGCGCCACTTGAACTGATAAGAGCACCAAAGCAATATTACGAACAACGAGCCCTCCGCTGATCTTTTGGCGATGCGTCGGTCCAAAACACCCACAGTCCAACTCCGTACGTCCACGCGCCAGGTTGATGCCAATCGCGACAATGAAGCTCGCTAACAGTAACCCGCATACGATGGCTGCCGCTCTTGTAGCCAATCCGACCACTAACAACACACTGATGACAGCCTCAATCCAGGGCACGAGGGTGGCAAACAAACGCGCCAGACGCTTTGGTAAAACGTTGTAAGCCAGGACGACTTGGACAAAGCGCTGTTGATCGCCCAGCTTACTCACGGCTGCAGCTAGAAAAACAGCAGCTAGCACCCAGCGCGCCAGCGTCACAGTATACGAGTGTTGGGGCCAAGTCAAAACATCCATCATAATTAAAGTGTTCACATTACTGCCCAGTTCGCGACGCGACCCTGCCCGGTGTTGGCGGAAATGTGTCAGATGCAATTACTGGTTATACACCGCAACCGCTGATTCGGTTCCAACTCCTTAACACAGGATTGGATCATGGCGCCAACTCGTTACAGCCATGATTTAAGGTGGACAATTGCTTCAATGGGAGATGGGATAACATCATCGTAACGTCTTCACGCCCGTTTGTCGTCAGTAAAATTACTGATAAATCGCTATATTTTGAACTCCAGCCACTGGGCGCTAGATCAGTAATTTTACTGATGCAAGGCTCCTTTGCCTTGTATTGTGTAGCGAGAGCGCTTCAAAGAGAGGAGGCATTCTCCGGCGCCCACTTTCTTGAGAGCCCTGGTTCATGATAAGTTGTGCTATACTCTGGTTAAGAGAACGTATTTCCACGTCGCTGCCTTGCCAATCGTCCGTGTTTTGCTGCCAATAGGACTGAAGACACTGCCAACTACGTAGTCGGGGTGTCGTCTATATATATCAGAGAGCCACCGCGCTCGTGGCTTTGCATTGCACACGCAAGGAGCTAAGCAATGGCAAATGTTCCATCCAAGCGCATGATCCATCTCTGTTCCTTGGCCCGTGAACGAATCGACGCTGGTGACTACGACGCGGCGCGGAGCTATCTGCACGCCGCGCAGAGCCAAGCTGGCGCCGATCCGCCCCCTGAACTGTTGCGCCTGCTCGCCGATCTGACCGCGCAACTGTCGAGTTTTGCAGGCGGCGTATCGTTGATGGAACAGGCGCTCAGTGGTTTTCGGCTGGCTGAAGACAACTACGGTGAAGCGGTGACCGCCGCCGATCTTGCGGCATTACTGCAACGTGCCGGCGACTTGGGCCGCGCGCAGATGCTGATTGCGTGGGCATTGGAGCGTATCGACGCGGAAGATCAGCCACAGCACGCGCGGATGCTCAATATTGCTGCGACGATTGCCGCGTTCCAGGGTCAGCTCGACGAAGCGCTTACGTTGTTTGCCGCCGCACAGCCGCTTGCAGCGGGTAAGTTTGTAAGCTGGATCGCCCTCAACCGCGCGGCGACCCTGAGTAATCTTGGACGGCATGCGGAAGCCCAGCATACGCTCGGTCAGGCCGCAGCAACCATGCCGGGCGATCACTATTACACGTCACTACTGCTCAGCTATGCGCGAACCTGGGTTACCCTCGTGCGAGGTGACGCTGCCGATGCATACACCACCTGCCAGCAAGGACTGTCCCGCATGGCGCGCAACCAACACCCGATCGTTTACTACCCCGCTGTGGCCACGCTTGGCGTGCTGGCGCGTGAGACTGGCGATCTATCCAGTTCTGCGGCGCTGTTGGGCGAAGCGCTGGCGCCGCTGCACGATCGCGCCGACCAGGCTTCTGTGATCGGTATCTACTGGCATAAGGCGTTGCTGGCTTGGGCAGAGGAAGATGCATGCACTGCCGAAGAGCAGCTACGGCTAGCGCTAAAGGCTATGCGTCTCGGCGGGTATGGCACAACGCTGCTGTGGCAACCAGCGCGCTTCGTCAAGCTCTGTATGTGGGCGATTGAGCGAAAGATCGAAGCGCCGTATGCAGTGTGGCTGCTGCAAACCTCACTTGCGTCATGGGTCACTGCATCCGGCAAGAATCCATCCGACAACTGTGATGGCGGCATTGACGGGTATGCGCCAATAGGGTTCGCCTCTGTGCTCACGCCCCGCGAGCGTGAAGTGCTGGAACTTGCAGTGCAAGGACTGGGTGACAAAGCAATTGCGGACAAGTTAATTATCAGTGTGAGGACGGTGCAGTGTCATCTGTACCGTTGCTATCAGAAGCTTGGTGTATCTGGGCGCACTGCAGCAATGCGATTAGTCTTGCAGGAGCGCGAATAGGCGGCTGTTGCGTTTGCACTGCGTGGGGCTGTTTGTGTAGCATTCTGGCGGACCTAGTCATACCGCGCGCCTCCACTTCTTAGCCTCTGCTTCTTCGCCTCTGACGAATTTTGACGATCAAAATTCGGTCATAGAAAAGGCTCTCGTAGTGCCGCTTTCAGGCGGTTGCACTGCCGTAAAACCGCCTAAAGGCGGCACTACGTCAAACGGAGCACGGTGGATTGTCAAAATTCATTAGAGCCTATCTGAAGGCCTTCATTAAGACCTGGCAGGTGCAGCGTTTGAACCTGCTTGGGGGATGCCGCGAGCTGCGGATGCCGCACCTACCAGGTCTGGGGCGGGCCCCGTTCGCGGGTGCGGGGCGCGTAGCTCCGCGCAGGCGATGGGATGTCACGGCCTGGGGCTGAAACCACTGCAGATAGTGGATAGGATTGCGCCTCCCTGATGCATGATGCATGGTGTCTTGCAGATCAGAGGGGCGCTGCCCCGCACGCTCCCCGCGGGGAGCCCTGACGGTTCGGTGCGCACCAGTGAGCCGAGCCTGTCGAGGCTCGACCCCGCCGCAGCCCCCCTTGGTCCCCCGCACGCGGGGGAAGTGGCGTGGCCAGCGTGCGTATGCTCAGTAGCGGATGCCTCCGCTGCGAGGTTTGCACGGATGCGGGATGCGAACCGGCGGTGGGCAGCGCAGGGCCGTTGTTGTGGCGCCCACGCGGCATCACCCGACGGCCTCGCATCAAGCAATGCGCGTGCGCTATGGGCGGAGGCATGGGCCGCGGCGCATTCGTAATGCCACGGGCCTCACATGCGGGGGGCACGGGGGCGCCGCGCCCGCGGGTGCGTAGCTCCGCTAGAGTGTAGGCGCCGCTACTGCACAGCCCGGTGTCGCACAAGTCGAAATCCAATGAAGTAATAGCGGAAATCGGGCGGATAGTAGAGGCGGATGGCGGCGCGCAGGATACCCGAATGGTTGTACCAACTGCCCCCGCGAACCGTAAAGTATTTTTCTGTCAGGTCGTCTAAATCCTCGCGTCCATCATCGGGATCGTAGGGGTACTCGCGGTACTCGCTGCAAGTCCACTCCCAGACACTCCCCGCCATGTCGTAAACGCCTTCCGGCGTCGCGCCGCGGAGGAAACACCCCACGCGCGTTGTCCCACGGTAGCGTTGCCCGAAATTGGCGTGTTCGTCGTCCGGCGCGGCATCGCCCCACGGATACGTGCGGCCTGCTTTGTCCCGCGCGGCAAATTCCCACTCGGCCTCGGTGGGTAGCCGATAGATGGCGCCCTCGGGGTTATAGTCCGGGTGCTGGGTCAGCCAGCGGCAGAAGGCGAGCGCTTCGTACCAGGAGATCCCGACTACGGGGTGGTTCGGACGCGCCTGTCCAAAGCGCGCGTGGTTCCACCATTTCGGCAGGCGTTTGGTTGCGCAGCGCTGCCAAACCGTCCCTGCCTTGTCCCACCACGGCGCGGCGGGATTGTAGCCATCATCGGCGATGAACAGTGCGTATTGGGCATTGGTTATCGGGTAGCGGGCGAGCTCGAAGGTTGCGACGGTTACGGTATGCTGTTCTTGGCCATCCCCCATCTGAAAAGCGTCACCCTCAATCCGCGCCATGGGCGGCGGCAGCTCGGTGATAACCGGGCGCGGCTCGCCAAGCGTGCAAAGATAATCGCCAGCCCGGACTCGTTCGGATGCGGGCAGCACCGTCCCCGTCGCCACATGGGCCAGGGCGTCGGCCAGGTCGCGGCGCAGCTTCGCGAATGTGGCCCTGCCGCGTTCCAACCGACTCCAGCCTACGTGCTCTGCGATCTCTGCGGCGAAGAGCAGGTCGCGCTGATAGCGCTCCGGGGTGCGCCCCGCCGACAGCAATAGTTCATTGAGTAGTTGGTAGGGCATCGCCAACGAACCCTTGTTGACCAGATGCCCCATGCCCAGAATAATCGGTACGCGCCAGCGATCATCGATGCGGCGCTGCATCATGCGCTGCATAAAGTCGATGTCGCGTACCAATTCTAGCCCGGCCAGGTACTCCTGAATGGCAGGATAGGGAAAGATATACGTGTCGTTTGTGGCGCCGGCCTGTAACAAGCCAGCCCGTACATCGATGTAGGCGAGAAATTGTTTTGCGCCATAGCGCGGGTTGGTATGTCCCTGCTGTTCCAGTTCGTTGGCGATCAGCTTGTACAGCGTGTTCCGTTCGAGGCTGCCGGACTCGTGGGCTGCGAACGCTGCCGTTTGCAGCAGCGGATGCAGCACTCTGATATCGGTGTTTGACATCCCGATGTAGTCCATCAATGTACCGGAGACAACGCTATCTTCCGCCGTCAATTCCCATTGATCCAGCAGCAGGTCCACACAGCGGCTGTAGAGCTGAACCTGTTCTTCTGGCAAATGGCTGTCATTCATCTGTACCTGCGCCATCATCGTTAGGAGTAACGGTCGAGTTCCTAGGCGTTGCCAATCCGCATGCGTTTCAATTGCTTGCTGCAAGGTTGCCGTCCACGTATCACGCTGCGCCAGAGGAATCCTGTTGCTTTCGGCAACAGCAGCATACCAAGATTGCACAAAATGCTTCATTTGGCCAAGCGTCCAGTTCGCCAAGGTCGCCGTCGACCAGTTGGATAGCTGCCATTCGCGATTTTGCTCGCCTGCGTATGCTTGCGTCTGGCACGTGACAACACAGCGACACTGCGGATATTCACGAGCAAATGCCTGGATGGCCTGTAACACCCGACGGCGTATGTCAACGCTGAGCGCTGCGTCAAGCCCATCGAGCAGCAGTAACACGCGCCCCGCCTCCAGTTCCGTATAGACGGCTGCCGCCAAACCCTCGCGCCGACCGCTGTCCTCCAGGTGATCGCCAATAAAGCCCCACAGATCAGCCGCGCTGATGGGACGCTCAGGCTGTACTGCAAGCCAACGGGCAAAAAGCTGTAATGGCAAAACCATCGGCAGCAAGCGCCGCGCCGCACCAAGCGCCGTCCAACCAAACAGCCGCTCGTCTAGATCCACGTTAGAATCCAGGCCCGCCTTAGCCAAGGTTAGGGCAAGGTAGCGCAACGTTGTACTCTTTCCGCTGCCCGGCTCACCGAGAAGAACGAGGCGAGGGTGCTGGACAATCGCTTCAGTCACAAGTTGAGGGCCTAAGAAGGTTAGTTGCTGGCGGTTTCGCGCAAGTTGGCTGAGATCGGCGGACGACAATGCATCCAAGCTCCGCCGTTCCTGGGGCCTCCGATTCGGTGGCGCATTTAAGGCATCAACGGAACGCGCACGATGTTTCCAGAATATATCGCTCATCTGCGCTTCTGGCGATAGGCGCAACTCCAAGCGCTGCTGTCCGGGTAATACCCGCGCCCAGACGTGCTGTTCCATATACGCCCGCGCATCGAATTGCTGCAATGCTGCGCCCGCATATACCTCGCGTACAACCAAGTCGGTCGTCGCAAGCTGCGTGTAGACCCGCTCTAGGCTGATCGTGACGGCACTGTCGGCGGCCTTTCGCTTCCGAACGCCCGGAAGCGGCAACCGATCACAGCGGTCGTAGAGATGACACAAATAGTCGGTGAGGAGCCGCGCATCGTTCTTTTGGCGCTGACCATAACAGCGGTTATTTCGGTATCCCTCATTTGCAACCACAGCGCTGGTTGGAACGCTCTCGCTGATAGCCACTGCATAGCTCTGGGTAGGAATGGTCGCCTCCAGGGCGGTAATCGCAGCATCGAGGGCCGCGCGTTGAGTCGTATCCGTTACCGCTTCACGCATGGCGCGCAACGTAGCGAGTTGTGTGCGCGGATCGGTCATTGCGTCTATCCAAGATTGTTCACAACGATGCGCTGTACCGCGTCGATGGATTCTGTACTGGTCAGGCGCTCAACAGGGAGGCGGGAATGAGCGAACTGTCGGAGCAATCGGTTCGCGGCGAGTGTTTTCCGCAAACCGGATGGGATTCGCTGCGCCTGATGCAATTGGGGCGCGCTGCGTTGTAGCGTTTGGGCGTAAACTTGCTCTAATGCTCTGTCGTTGATGTTTGCCGTCCAATCCGTACCGGCGTTGTCTGCGTAATTGCTTACAACGCTGTCTGCCAACACGCTGTTCGCATTGATTGCTCGTGCGTCGAGGGCAGGCTGGGCGAGATTCGCATGTTTCGATATCATTAGCCTCGACATCCCTTGCTTCAATGTAGCATAGTTATGGGTCTGATTCGTCGGATTTCGGCAATGACATGTTGTGTTCTGCGATGCAGGCGGATTGAGTGCCCCCTTATTATAATGATATTCATGCGAGACTGCCAGTTAACAATTGGTTGATGTAGTATTATCGTGCAAAATAATCTTGACATGGGGCATTACAGAGCATCATATCAACTGTTTTTTCGTTGGTTCGATTGGTGAATCGCCCTGTTCCTCCAGCTAGTACTACAACAAGACTTCTTGCTGTACCGCATTGGAACGCTGTTTGTCGATGTCACCCTGAGCGAAGTGAAGGGTCTCACGACTATTGGCAAGGAGATTCTTCACTGCGTTCAGAATGACATGTCTCGTTGTAGTACTAGCTTTGAGCTGTAGCTGTAACAGCAGCTTGGCGCCCATCGTTGCCGCCACAGCGCTGCAGATCTTGTTACCAAGCCGTGCCTAGCGGTACAATATCTGTGAGATCTTATGCTTATTGCCAAATATTGACATAATCCTAATAAAACCTTGGGTTTGATATCAGAAGCTGTGTAACATATAACACAAGAATATAAAGATAATCTCATATTGTATATTATGGCTTTCTTAGGCTTTGTAGTCAGGCATAGACCTGAGCGATCGCCTAAAAAGCCCCCGACAAGGCCTGACAGGTGCGAGCGCCCGCAACTCTCTGCGTTCTGCGAACAAACACTAAGAGCTACGCCTGCCACTCAAGATGGGCCTTTTCAGACAGCTTCTGAGTATAGCCTAGCGGCGTTGCGCAAGCGCCTGTCTCGTGGTGCGAATATGCGTTACGTATCAGCTACGAATGGAATGCTGAGGCAACAGATCCGCGCAGATGCTTCCCGCAATGAGATATTCTTAAGGTTGCGCCGGGCCTTATTCCCTGAACATAAGCTAACGTTTCAATATTCGAACGTGTCAACGTTGCAACGTTCTAAAAGGCTATGCTTGTAAGAAGAGCAGTTTCAGAAGGGTTTCGTACATCGGCAGCGTTATTCAATCAGGCGCTAGGTTTGAGGATGGAGAATGGAGCGTGTGAGGCGGTAACGCGCTAACGTGTCAACGTGTTCATATGCTAACGTTCCAACGGCTCTTTTCTCATTAGGCTCCAGGCGTGGCGCGCACGTCGCAGGGATGAAAACAGAGTATCGGCTATCCCCATGTACGCGGGGCTATCGGACTATCGGCTATGTTTGGGTTAGAGGAGTCGCCGCTGCCGTTCCAGGACGCGGTCTGAAAAGCGGCTGCGTTTATTGGGAGGTCATCGTTGTCAGGCTGGATTTGCCAAGAAAAGGGGTTCGCTGCTATAATGACGGAAATAACAAGCAGGCCCCCATAGTCTAGCGGCCCAGGACGCCACCCTTTCAAGGTGGAGATCGCGGGTTCGAATCCCGCTGGGGGTACCAAGAGGCAATTCTCGGTCACGCGCGCTGCGCAACCTTGGTGATCGAGAATTATTTTTTCCCTTTTGTTATGGTCCACATCCTCATCGTTGGCTCTGTTCGTAATCTATTTTGGCGACGTGGCGTCGGTTTCTATGCTTGAGCGCTTGACGCTGCCGTAGGTATAGCTATCACCAGAATGGTCTACGATACCGCAAAGTTGTATGAAACACCACCGACTAACCGCCGCCGCCAGCGCCGGGTAAGCTGTACTTCAGAGCGCGCCGAGGAGCGAAGACGACGAGATTGCAAATCAGCGCCGGGTCGGCTATGCTAGAGGCGATGGGGGTTAAGGAAAAAGGGAAGAGAAATGACGAACCAAGAACAGACAAAGCGACAGATTATCGCATTGCTCGACGCGCTTCCACCAGAGCAGCTTGAGGAGGTGGCAGACTTCGTGGAGTTTCTCCGTATGAAGCATACGCCTCGCCAGAAAGCATATGCCCCGATTAAGCTTGGCGGCTTGTGGGCTGATATATTAATCAGCGACCAGGATATCGCCGAAGCTCGCACAGAAATGTGGCACGGGTTTGGAGAGCGTGCGCAATGAGCCGCTATGTGAGTGACACCCACGCCATCCACTGGCATCTAGCAGGTAACCCGAAGCTCTCGACGACTACCCGACAGATCTTCCATGCCGCTGACGCTGGTACACATCAGATCATTATTCCTGCGATTGTGCTTGTCGAGTTCATCTATCTCGCAGAGAAGGGGCGGCTGGACCGCGCCCGCGTGGACCAACTCTCTACCCTGCTTGCCACACCTGGCGGCAGCTATGCCATTTCCCCGCTCGATGCTGATATTGCCAGTGCGCTCTGGCGTGTGCCGCGCGCACTGGTTCCTGAAATGCCGGACCGCATCATCACGGCAACCGCCCTGGCACTTGGGTTACCGTTGATTACCCGCGATGGAGCGATCCAACGCTCCGGCTTGGTTCCAACGATCTGGAACCAAGCCATACCATAACCACTCACACGAAACAGATCACAGGCGCCCTGCCACGCGACGCTATGAACGCCGCCAGCGCCAGGTAAGCTGCACTTCAGAGCGCGCCGAGGAGCGAAGACGACGAGATTGCAAATCAGCGCCGGGTCGGCCATGCTAGAAATTTAGAACGCGTGGCAATCGGTTATGACACAACCCTCTATTTTCAGCAAACTACTCGTAAGTCGGCAGCCATTCCCCATGCGCTGCAATCAGCTCGTCCACCAAATCCCCAATCTGATCCAAATCTAGTTCCGCAGCGGTGTGCGGGTCGAGCATCGCGGCATGGTAAATGTGGTCGCGCTTGCGGGTCAATGCGGCTTCTACGGTGAGTTCCTGAACGTTGATGTTGGTCCGCATCAACGCCGCCAGGTGCGGCGGGATTGAACCGATACGGGTCGGCTGCACGCCGTTCTGGTCTACCAGGCAAGGCGTCTCGACACAGCAGCCCTCCGGTAGATTATCGATCAGGCCGTGATTCGCCACGTTGCCGTACACCACACGCGGCTGACCTGTCTCCATTGAGTGGATGATCAGCGATCCATATTCGCCAGAGTGCTGTGTATCCCCGCGCTGCTGTTTGGATTCCCACGCCTCGCGGAGCGATTGCGCTTGCAGCGGATCATGCTCGGCGATGCGTTCGATCCGCTGCTCCATTCGCTGCTGTTCGTATCGAGACAATGCGTCTGGATCGGCAGCGAGCAGCGCCGTTCGCAGGTCTTCCCATTCAGCGATCTGGGTCTCACAACGGCGGAGGTATTCATCCAATGGAATGTTGTAATCGCGTATCAGGTCGGATCGATCGCGTTTGATGAACCACGGCACGTATTCGCTGAAGTGCTCGCTCGACTCGGTCACAAAATAGCCAAGGCGCTTGAATAGTTCGTAGCGCACTCGATTCCAGTTCGGCACGCGCTTTTCCTCGATGACCTTCTGGATAAGCGGATAGAGATCCTGGCCATCACGCTCGAAGCGTAAAAAGAACGCCATATGGTTAATCCCTGCGCACAGGTAATTGATGTCCGTGATTGGCACGCCAATATCATGCGCGAGTTCTGTGGCAGTGTGGAAGATGCTGTGGCAAAGCCCTACCGTCTTGATCCGGCTCGCGCGGTTGAGCGCCCAGCAGTTCATTGCCATTGGATTTGCATAATTGAGCAAGATGGCGTCGGGACAGAGTTCTTCCATGTCGCGGGATATATCGAGCAGAACCGGAATCGTTCGCAGCCCGCGCATAATCCCGCCGATCCCCAGTGTGTCGCCGATCGTCTGCTGGAGCCCATACTTCTTGGGGATATCGAAGTCGATGACGGTGCTGGGCTTGTACCCGCCGACTTGGATCATGCAGATGGAGTAGTCAGTGCCGTCGAGCGCCCGCCGCCGGTCGGCGGTCGCTTCGATCGTGGGATGTGTACCAGAGCGTTCCGCCAATTTGCGGGCTACAATTGCGGAGTCGGCTAGGCGCTGCTCATCGATATCGAACAAGCTGATTGTGGAATCGGCTAACTCTGGGAAGCTGAGGATGTCGCCAAGCAGATTGCGGGTGAAGACCGTGCTGCCAGCGCCGATAAACGTGATCTTGGGCATCATATCATCCTTAATTACTCACAAGCGTGAAGACGAATACTAATCGCAAGCGTTCTGGAGGTTAGCGTCTCCAAAAGAGAACCTGCAATACACAACCGAATGCCCAAGGTAATACGGCGTAACCCGCATTACCTCAGGGCAAGCAGCGTCGGAACAAGAAGCTTCTGCGCTATTGGAACAGTGTATTGACCTCTTGGTTAGCCAGCGGCAAGGCATCGGCGGCTGTGGCCTGACCCAGCATAATGCTATCCATGACTGGCTCCATAATAGCGACGATTTCGGAGGCATGATCGGCGATCGGGAACAGGAATGTAACGTCGGGGTCGAGCGCTTGCTCCGTGAACGCGGTCACGTCGACTCCCCGCTCTTGATATGCTTGCAGCGCAGCATCAACACCGGTCTGGATGGCCGGGAAGACCACGCCAAACGAGCCGACGATGTTCTGGCACTCTGGCGAGGCGGCGAACTGGACCCACTGCCAGGCCTCCTCCTGCTGTGAGCTGCCCGTCCAGATCGAGTCGGCCAGGCCATTGAACATGCTCTTGCGCCCCTCTGGTCCTTGCGGCAGCAACGCAAAGCCGATCGGGAAAATTGCATCCTTGATATATTGGCCGATCATCCACGAACCGTCCGTGGTCATCGCACCCTTGCCGGAGCTGAACAGGGTGTTCGCCTCAAGGCTCTCGATATCTGCCAGCGGCGGCGCGATGCCCTCTTCCAGATTCAGATTGGCGTACCATTGGATCGTCTCAACGAACTTCGGATCGCCATAGTTATAGCTAGTCGCCCAGGGGCCTTCGTTGAACTGCCAGCCGTTACTGACCGCGAACATGCTCCATTCGGTTTGGCCGTAAGCATCTCCCGCGCCCTGCGGAATAAAACCGTACTGTACAACATTGCTCTTGTCGAAATCTGAGCTGAGCGCGTTATTTCCATTCGCATCGAGTGTCAGCTTCTTGATCAATTCGCCGAACGAGCCGCCATCCTGCGGGTTCCAGGTCAGATCGTTCAGGCTGGCTTCGTCGATCCCGGCCTGCTGAAACATATCTTTGTTGTAGACGATGGCAATTGTGTCCCAATCCTTCGGCAGACCGTAGCGCTTGTCTTCGCGCTGCCACAAGTCGGCTAACCTGCCGATGTATTGGCTAGTGTCAACCCCATCGCGCTCGACCAGCGTTTGGATGTCGACAAGCTGGCCTTTGGAGGCGAACTCTGGGTATTTGGCCAGGTGGTTGGTGAAGACGTCTGGCGCTGTACCGCCAACCATACCAGTCTGAATATTGCTCCAGTAATCATCCCATCCAACCTGTTCGATCTTGACCGTAATGTTGGGATTTTGCTCGTGGAATGAAGCGGCGCAGGCTTCGTACGCTGGCTGCTGGTTGGCGTCCCACAGCGCATAACGTATCGTGACACCGCCGTCTGTGCTGCCTGGCTCGGGTGGCGCCGCTGCGCCGCCGTTGTCAGGCGCTGTCGCGCCGCCGCCACATGCCGCCAGGAGCAGGCTGGCCATCACAGTGATGGAGCCCAGGATCTTGTGGATTCGGTACTGCATTGCGTTTATCCTCCTCGTTAAGAAAATTTGTCTACACCTTCAATGAAAGTGAGGGTGGCGTATGTACATTGCGCCCGGCGGCGCAAGCGATGTGCCGTCTCCCGGCATAATCCGTTCTTCAGTGCTACTTATAACCGCTGAACTGGATCGAGTTAATCGCCTTGCGGCCAAACATGATGAAGAGAATGATGCTGGGCAAGATGCTCAACAATGCACCGGCCATTAATCCGCTCCAGTCTGGTGCACCCTGCGGCGTCTGCGAGCGGAAGACGCCAAGCGCCACCGTTAGCACGCGCACGTTCTCGCCCTGGCCAACTAGCAGTGGCCACAGATACTCGTTCCAGGTTGCAATAAAGGTAATGATCCCAAGCGTCGCCAGCGGCGGGCCGCTCATCGGCACGATAATGCCCCAGAAGACCCTGAAGAGAGAAGCGCCGTCAATTTTTGCCGCCTCCTCGACTTCACGGTTGATACCCAGGAAGAACTGGCGCAGAAAAAATACAGCAAACGGCGACATCAAAAAATAAGGCGCGATAATGCCCTGGAATGTGTTCAGCCAGCCCAGATTACGCACCAGAATGAAATTCGGGATTAGCGTGACAATCGCTGGGACCATAAGCGCGGCGATGTAGAGAAAGAAGATTTTGTCACGCAACGGGAAGTTTAGGCGCGCAAAAGCGTACGCGGCCAGGGAGCTGAAAAACAATTGCCCGGCGACGATCAGGATCGTCACGATCATCGAGTTGCGCAGATACAGCCAGAAGTTCAGCGTTTGACCCGCCCCGCCCGCCGCAACGGCCTCGCTGGTGTCTACCTGACCCAAGACCCGCGCGAAGCTGTCGAAGGTAAAGCCAACCGGCAGCAGCGTTGTCGGGTCTGCGAGCAACGCACGGTTGGTCGAGAGCGCGGTGCGGATCATCCACCAGAATGGCCCCAAGACCGCGAGAATCGCGAGGATCAGGGCAGCCCAGGCCAAGATGCGACCCGCTGATAGGCGTTGTGTTCGGCCCTCGACTTTTCCCAGTGCCTGTGTTGCCATAATCGTACTCCATTCATAATTGCCGGCATTGCGCCTGGCCCATTTTGGCGCCGGCTATGCAGACCGGCGGAACAACAGCGCGTTCGCTTCGCTTCCCCATCGGCTCTAGGCGAGGTCCGACTCGCCAGCCCGCAAGTAGCGTAGCTGCATGATGGTCACCGTGATAAGGATTACGAACAGCGCGACGGCAATCGTAGCGGCATAGCCCATATTGAAGCGGCTGAAAGCTTGTTCATAGATATACCAGTAAATCACCCTGGTTGCATTCACCGGCCCGCCCTGGGTTGTGATGGCGATTGTGTCGAAAATCTGGAACGAGCCGATCACCGTCGTCACCAGCACGAAGACCAGTACCGGGCGCAGCAGCGGGATGGTAATCGACCAGAATATCCGCCGCTCGGTGGCGCCGTCGATCGCGGCGGCCTCGTAGACATCTTTGGGAACCGTTTGGAGACCGGCGAAGATCAGTAGTGCGGTGTAGCCAACGTGTCGCCAGATATTGATCCCAGCGATTGCCGGCATCGACTGCTCGACCGAGCCGAGGAATGGCTGGCGCGGAATGCCGAAGAAGCCAAGGATCTGATTGATCAGTCCCAGGCTCGGGTCGAGCAACCACAGCCATAGCAGCGCAACTACTACATTGGGGATAAGCCAGGGCAAGACCAGAACACCGCGCACGAAAAGCGACTGGGTCAATCGATCCATGAGCACGGCGAGAACGACCGCTAGGATGGTCTGGAGCGGGATATTCAGTAGCACATAGTAGACGGTGACTCTGAGCGACTGCCAGAATTGCGGGTCTTGGACCAGCCGCTGATAATTGTCGAGGCCCACAAAGCGCGCCTCGCTGAGGAGATCCCAGTCGGTGAAACTGATCAACAGACCACGCACCGCCGGCACAGCATAGAAAACGGTGAAGCCAATCAAGCTGGGCAGGATAAAGAGCCAAGCGACCAAGGTTTCACTGTTGAACCAACGTTTCAACCAGGCAGGCTGGCGCTGCACGCGTCGAGCGCGAATCACATCTGTACTCTGTTCCATAGAAGGAGCTCCTTTGCGTTTCAAACGCCACATGGCGCATAGCGTCACTGCCGTTGCTTTGTATTGACTGCACATAACACCGCCGGCGGGTACGAAGGCAACCCTCGCCCACGGCGCCGATACTGCATAGCAGCAGGCGCGTATAACCCACGAATGCTCATTCCTGCTGAATAACCCGCCGTAACGTATCGCGCAGCGTTGTCGGCAATGCCGGTTTGAGCAGGTAGGCGGCGGCGCCCAGATCGATTCCCCGCCCGCGCTCATCAAGGGTGCTGCACAATATAACTGGGATTGAGCAGTCTACTGCCTTAATCTCAGACAGTAGCTCCCAGCCCTGCACATTGTTCAGCGCCGGATCGAGTACGACTGCGCTGATTGGACGCTCGCGAAGCAGATCGAGCGCCGCACTCCCATTGGTACAGGTAAAAACCTGATACTCCCGGCTCAGTTCACGCTGATACAACTCAGCCGTTGGCGGATCAGGTTCAATAAGCAGAATCGCATGAGCGCCTTCTCGCATAGCAGCCCTCTATGTCAAGCAGCCTAAGCGGCTTCCTCGTACGCGAGGCGGCAAGACGATGCGCCCGCCCGCCTGCTTGATATGATTATGATGATTTAAGTTAGGGTGTTGTATTGAGAGGGTATCACACTGCAATTACGTTGTCTTGGAGAATAGCGAAATACTTTTGGACAATAACGACTTGCTGAGTCGAGTTGACCGCGCACGTGCGCACTTTAGGAGCGCTCGCGGTACTCACGGGGGGAACAGCCGACTGCTTTGTGGAACACCCGGCTGAAGTAGGCCGAGTCGGTGAAGCCAACCTGCGTCGCTATCGCGGTGATGCTTGTGTGAGTAGAACGCAGCAACTCGCGCGCACGCTTGATCCGATAGCGGTTGAGATACTCCCAGGGCGAGAGTCCCATCTCGCGGTGAAAAATGCGGGTGAGATAATCCTTGTTCACACCGACCGCATCTGCAATCTCCTGACGCGAGAGCGAGCAGGCGTGATTCTGCTGAAGATACGCGACGGCGTGCTTGACAAGCGCACTGGTAGGCTGCGGCAGCGCGTGGTCTGGGGCGAGCGCCTGCCGGACGGCGCTCATCGTCTCCGCATCGCTGAGCACGTCCTTACTATGGACAATGACCCGCGCCTGATCGAGCCGCTGGATGTCTTCTAACGAGAGCATATGGCCGCTTATCACCAAGACCGGAACTTGCCGGGTCGCTGGGGCGCTACGGAGCTGTTCCAGCACGGCAAAGCCATCCATATTCGGCATAACCAGGTCTAGGATAATCAAGCTGGGCGTCTCTTGTGCGATAATGGCCAGGGCTTCATGCCCGCCATAAGCGCTCCGAAGCGGATAGTGGGGCAGATGTTCACCGATCAAACGTCGGTACAGCTCGTGTGATTGAGGGTCATCATCCACAACCAGGATCGGGCCGGCGGCGTTCTTAGGCCACAGCCGGTTCATCGCATCGAGCAACTGGGTATTGCCCAGCGGCTTGAGCACAATGCTCGTCATCCCGGTGTTCGGCGTTGTAGCGTCACTCGGCTCTTGGTGATAGAGGATAATCGGAAGCTGACACAGTTGCGGCTGGCTGCGGATCTGTTGAAAGGCGGCCCAATCATCGGCGCCGCTTTGGGCCAGATTCCAGGCTAGTACAACCGGCTGCTCTTCGCCCGATAGCGCGCTAAAATCGATGCTTGGCCCGAGCCGGCGCAGCGCCAAACCTTGCAGCCGGCAAATATCGACGATCACATCGTCCGCGCGATCGTCGTCGGCGATCAACAGCAGCGATGGGCGACTCGCCGTGATGTTGAAGGCGTCTGACCGGCCACTGAGATTTGGCAGCGGCAGGTACACATGGAATGTACTGCCCTGCCCAAGCTGGCTTTCCAACGTCATCGAACCGCGATGCAACGCCACCAGCCGGCGGGTGATGGACAACCCCAACCCGACTCCCTCGCGCCGAACATCATCCTCCATAGTCACAAACGGCTCGAAGATGCGCTCCTGCAGTTCAATTGGGATGCCACAGCCAGTATCTGAAACCCAGATATGCAGATGCGGCACCATTACCTCAGCGCCCAGAACGATCTGGCCGCGAGTGGTGAATTTGCGGGCATTGTGCAGCAGGTTCAGCAAGATCTGGCGCAGCCGCACCGGGTCAGCCTGGATGACCGGCAGCCGCGCCGGCGCCTCAAGGCGCCACATTACCGGCGCTTGTGCGCTCAGGCTGTCGGTGATGGAACGAAAAACCTCTTCCAAAAACGTGCGGGTGGCAATAGTTTCCGGAAACAGGTCGAGTTCACCGATCTCTGCGCGCGAAAGATCCAGCAAGTCATTGATCAGCCGGATGAGATGCTCACCACTGCGGTAGATATGCTGTAGATCGCTGTAGAGCGTCGGCGGCGCCGCTTGGCTGGAGAGGCTCGTCGTTTCGAGCGCTGTCTGACTGTAGCCCAAGATGATATTCAACGGCGTGCGCAGCTCATGGCTTACATTGGCCAGCAGCCGGGTCTTCAGCTGATCGGCCTTCTCGGCTTGCGCTCGCGCTTTCACTGCTTCGCTGTAGAGTTCGGCGTTACGTATCGCAATGCCAAGCTGATCGGCAAGTGTCTGGAGCCCCACAAGTTCGTGGCGGCTATGATGCGTAGAGCGGTAGCTGTGGAGATCGAGGAGCCCCATAATCTGCCCGCCCAGGCGAATCGGCACCGCCACGCGCGAGCATGTCTCGGGATAGTGCGGGTCTGGCGCAAACCGGTGGCTGTGGCGCGTATCGGGGATGAAGATCGGCGCATTGCGCTCGATCGCGGCGCGCAACACAGGCGATATCGCGGCGCGGATTGGCGTCCAGCGCTCCACCGACTTGTCCGGCTGCTCGAGAAAAAGCGCCTGCTCTTGGTTGTTCCAGCGGAAGATCTGCACTTCGTCATAGCCGTAGTTGGCCCGAATAAGATCGGCAATGGCGTGAGAAAGATGATCGCGATCGAGGATGAGACCGGTGCGACGGTTGATCTCGAGGCTGGTCTCAAGCTGCATGAGCCGCCGCTGCTCTTGCTGCCGGCTGTAGCCAACCAGACGGTTGGGCAGGTCGGCCATGGCTATTAACTGCTGGACGGCGACCTCGGCCACATTCTGCGCTGTCACCAGGCGCGGCTGATAGCTGAAGTGGTTTGGCAGCGGCAGGCCTTGCGCGCCGCGCACTGCTAAATCCAGCGCTTGGGTGCCAAAGTCGGCAGCTGAGGTTTGTACAGTTGCCGCCATACTCCCCGCCGCGATGGCGGCGAGAGCCAATGGATCGCCGTTTACACCGACAACCAGGGTTTGGGCGTCGATCACGCCGAGTTCGTGACCGGCATCACGGGCGGCAAGGGCCACCGAGTCGGAAAAGCCGAAGATAGCGTCAATTGGGGTCTCTAGCTTGCGCATTGCTGCAGCGATGTGCGGATAGGCCTGATCATAGCGCCATGGGCTGACGATATGGCAGAGGCGTATGTCTGGATAGCGCTGAAGCACATCGCGAATACCCTCGAAACGGCTACGTCCGTCTTCGCCGACACCTGCCGGCCCGCCGACTGCCAGCACCGTGCCAGGCCCTTTGAGTCGTTCGACGAGGTACTCGCCGAGCATCACCGCAACATTGTACAAGCCAAGCGGCGCAACAGACCGCGGGTGACGTAATGTTGTTTCGCTCAGATGTACAACTGGCAGATCCGCCTCAAGGATGCGAGAAGCTGTTCGCTCAAACAGACGCCAACTGATCAGGCAATCCAGGTTCTGGGCCAGCACCTCTTCTGCAAAGCTGATCTGTTCCTCATCCGAATGGGCGTCAATGGTGTTAACCGTGATCGAGACGAAATCGACGGCGCGTTGCTGGGCGCGTTGCCGAATAGCCTCCCGCACCTGGACCCAGAACGGATCTTCGGGCCAGATATGTATCCCGATGCGCAGTGTACGGGACACGTGTACCTCTCAACTGAAACAGTTACATAATACCAATTCAACGTACACATGTCGCATGTCATGCTGAGCGAAGCGAAGCATCTCGGCTTTCTGCTGCTGAGACCCTTCGCTACGCTCAGGGTGACAGCATGCGGAGGAGCTATGTCGAATTGGTATAACAGCTCGCAGCGGTTGCATTATTAGGGTGAAGTTTATCTTACCATACCTGTGGGTTTATGAAAATAAGCGGCGGGAGGGAAGAAGCGCGAAGCTGAGAAGGCGGTGAGGTCTTGGGTGGAGGCGGTCGCGTTGCGCTAGATGTCGCGTATGCCTTGGTGATGACGCCTTACACAAAAGCCGCTCACGCCTCCTAGCGCTGAGGGTGCGATCGCTTGGATAGCGTCGCGTTGTTTCCGCAGATCAAGATATAGGAGAGTCGTGATGATATGCTGCACAGGGATCAACGGCAGCAAGCCAACCTGCAGCAAGAAGCGCGTGATGCGTGTTGGGTGTCCTGCGCACTGTCGGCTTAAATATGCCAGAGCGTCCAGCGTGAGGTTGATGATGCTCTGGGCGATGCCGTAAAACAGACCGATGATCAACCCAATGCTGAAACTGCGCCACCATGCCCCACACACCAGCGCCCAACTCCGTCTCGCCCTGTGGAGCGGTCCACACGCTTCCAACACGATCAGCTGGGGGGCGAGTTGGAGGTAAACGCTGAGCCAGATCATGATCAGGCAGGTGAGCACAATCGCGATACCAGCAAGCGTAATCACTCGATTCTCTGATGCAACATCAGTGATGTCCGGTAGACCCCACCGCACATAAAGGTGCAAAAATACTATTGGTGTACTCACAATCAGCGCCTCAATGAGTTGTGCGCCGATCAAACGAAGGGATTTGGACGTTTGCCACAGCGGTGGAGCGATTGGGAGGATCGTTTGATGGTGCCAGCAGCGCGCACTCAGGGGAATAAGTGGAACCGCGCTCAAGCGCACGGTAACGATCCAGCCCAGCATGGCGACGAGAAGCGACGGCGCTGCCGGCCTGCAGGGCCAGCACGGGCATGAAGAGCAGGGCAACGGGGCGGATGAATGAAGGACATAGGCCGTGTTAGATACGAAAGGCGCTGTCCAGCAAGTCACTCAGGGCCAGGGGAGAAGGGGTTGAAGCCGCCGTGTCCCTCAACATGGCGTGCGAACTGGATCGTGGTTCTGGGTCCATTGATACGCCTTCCTAATTGATGCTACGCCATCCATCCGATACCTCGTCGAGCACCTGGTTCAGCGGGGCGGCCAGGTTCTGGATGGAGGCGGTCACGCCGCGCTGGACCAGCATGCCGTCGCCATTGTATGTTGAACTGACGCCACCGCTGCTAGTCACGCGGTGCAGCGCGGCGTCGGCGTGGCTGGTCGTCTCGTCGTTCAGGCGGTTGCCCGCCAACAGGAACGTCCCACATCTCGCTGGTCGATGAACAAGGACGTTACTGGGGTGTTGTCGGATTTATAACGTGTCATAACAAACATACGTTCGTCGAGCGTCCACCCTGACAAATCTTCGTGCAGATCATACCTGCCGCACGTCGCTGATAGTGTTCATCGTGAAAACACGCTCGATCACACCGTGATCCGACACGACCACACAGAACAAGCGCATGGAACAGAGGTCTGTCACCGATTCGGTGCGCATGATACAACAAGGGTCTTTCGTTGCGAACAAACCGTTACAGAGACCTGAAAACGGCGCGCCCTGATTTACAAGGTCTGAAGCAGCGCCTATTCGAAAGATATTGGGTCTTCAACCGGCGCCTCAGCCGCGATAGGGGGCTGCCGTGCTGATGTCGCCGACGAAGTCTTGCAATCCCTCATGGCGCAGTATTTGGCGGATTGCCTGGTTCTCGCCGTTGTGATACCAGTAGTGATAGATCATCCGCAGCATCATCGTGCCGACCGTCGTCGTGAGAGAGCCGCCGCCGCTCGTAAAGGTTCGCTCCCGGAGCAGATCGTCCGCGCTGAGCGTGTCCAAAAATGGATCGACCGCTGCAATAATCGTGTACCAGGCTTGTAATGCTTCATCGAGCGGCGGTGTGGATGGCGAGCAGCCGTAGGCGAACGAGGCGGCGATTTCCGGCAATAGGGTTTTGTCTTGCAAACGTTGCAGCCAGTAACGCTGCTCCTGCCAAGCGAGATGGCCAATATTCCAACTGATGCAGTTCATTGGTTCGATGCGCCTACAGGCGTCGGCGCCGCTGAGTCCTTCCAAACCGCGTTTGAACTCGCTGCGCGTAAAGCGGAGCTGCAAAACCAACGGCTGAGTCATGAGGATTGTCTCCTATACAATGGTTAGGCGCTTCTCGTTCGGCTGCCTATTCGGCTACCCAGAGACCTGGATAATTGCGTACGAACCCGACGCTGTCGACGTTGAGTTCCGCCGTGAATTGCCCGCCAGCGCTCTCGTAGCGATACTGATCCGCGGCGAGGCGGGCATAGCTTTGTTCGAGCGGCTCCAGTTCGAGCGAGGGGAAGCGCAACCACGCCGCGCGCACGGCTTGCGCTGCACCAACCGCGAGCGACAGGCGGCGGATAGGCAGGGTATTGGTTGACGGGCTGAAGTTGAGATCGAGATCGATACATCCCTCGACCGCCGGACACTCGATGTCATTGAGCCGCCACCGCCTATCCTCGGAAACCGCAAGCGTCACTTGGACCGGCTGGGCGCCGATCCATCCCGATACCTGGCCGTTTGTCGTGATCCAGCGCTCTGTGCATTGGATATGATAGTCAAGTCTGCACGGCGTGGATTCGTGAGTGAAAACCGCTACGCCATCGAGTCGCCACCCCGCGTCTTGACGGTCGATACGCGCATACTCATACCCCACATGGTAGAGTCCGCGCCAAAAGATCGTCTGACAGGTCATATGTGCCCCATCCTAAAACTGTTTGTTGCACACATACGCCAAACACCCCTGCAGCAAAGATGCCCCGCCATTGGTTGTATTTATGCGCAACCGGGTCTCCGGCAAATGCTGATGGCAGGCATTACGCTGCGCACGCAACGCTTCTACAAGCTGCCTTCCAGACTCAACTGCCAGGAGACGCCGAACCTATCCTCTACCCAGCCGAATTTCTTGCTAAACGGATACTGGTCCAACGGCATCAAAACCTGACCGTCCTGAGCTAGTGTAGCGAACAACCTGTCGATTTCCTGCTCGGTGTTGCAGCGAACATACAGCGATATCGACGGCGTAAACGTAAACGCATGCTGCACACTGCTGTCGATACACATAAATTCCTGTCCATTCAGCGTGAAGAGCGCCTGCTTGACTGTTCCCTCAGCGCCGTCTTCGTCTGGCCCGTAACGGGTGATGCTGAGGACTTCTGATTGTTGGAACAGCGATACGTACAAATTCATCGCTGCCTCGGCCTTGCCTTCGAACATGAGGAAGGCGGTAATTTGTTGCATGTTTCACCTTCGTTGACTGAAAGCCGTAACACGTCGCCTCCTACTTCAATGTACACAGCGCCTGCCGAATCTCGCCCAGGTGATAGGCGGTATGCGCGATGGTGGCGATGGCGCCGCCGATATGTTGCTCGCTCGACCACGCAGGCGTATCGTTGATCAGCGTCTTGATGCGGTTATAGCTCTCGCGCAGCCCCGCCTTCAGCGCCTCCCATTCTTCCGGCGTAACCGCGTTGGTCTCGCGCCAGATCTTGCCCCAATCCTGTTGTTCGAACCGTTGGGTTCGCACCGCCTGATCTAACACATCGAGATAAAACGCCACGTGATTGACCTGCGCGGCTAGTGTGGCGCATTTGCCGCCCACCGGTATCGATGCTTCCTCCGCCGAAATCGTCGCCAGGGTTTCGAACATGGATGCGCCTTTGTCGAGAAAATAGCCCTGCACGTTGTCAAAAGCTTCATCGAGCAGACGGTAAAGTGCGTTGGTGAAATGTTCGGTTTGAATGTGTGTTGTCATGGTTTCTCCTCCACACCAGTAATTATATGGCACGAATTATAGAACTTGTGTTCTTTTCTGTCAATCGGCGCACCAGCGATGCAAGGCTCCATAGACAACACTCACCCAACGGGTATGAACCTGATCACTTGGCTCTGACAAGCTTAGAAGGAACCGCCGTGTACGCCGATACACGCCGATTGGGTCTTCTGTTGCGCCGTCAATACGATTATGCTTCATTATGGCGTCTCACGATGATTGTCTCCCGTTACTATAGGCTATGTTCACGTCATGCTAAGCCGAAGCAAAACATCTGCGTTGATCGTTGCATGTTCGCGTCATCTGCGTGCTATTGCAGGCCTTTGACGTAGCTTATCGGCGCTGATTCTCGGGTATCGCCGACCACGACGAATGCAGCGAGCTATAACAAGACACCGCCGAGCGACGACGGGCCATGTCGCTACCCAGTCTTCTTCAGGCTCATGTGACGGCTCCCAGGGCTCAAGCTCCTGGGCTTCTGAGTGTGCCGCCCCACACTCGTTTGACTACAACCGAAGGGCTTGGAGACCCCGATGCAGAATGTTGCGCGCCGCGTTATGATCACGACCCAATACCAACCCGCAGTGCGGGCAGGTATGGACACGCTCACGCAACGTCTTGGGGACCATCGCGCCACAGGACGAACACATCTTGGTCGTGTTGCGGGGGTTCACGAGAATCACACGCCGCCCAGCCTCTTCCGCTTTGGCAACGGTCATCTGCACGAACTGGGTCCACGCCGCGTCCACGATGCTTTTGCGCATCCCACGGCTTCGCCCCATCTCCATCGGGACCAGATCCTCGAACACGATCACCTGATAAGCATCCACCAGCGCACGGCTCCGCTGGTGGGCGAAGTCGCTACGCCGATTGGCGATCCGCTCGTGGATGTGGGCCAGCGCCTTCGTGTGGCGCCGGTTCTCATTCCAGCGCTGTGCGTTTTTGGCCGCGTCCTTGAGCTTCTGGACCCGTTTCAGGTCAGCCTCATCGCGCCGGTAGAAGCGCGGGTTCTCGATTTCATCACCATTCGAGAGGGTGGCGAACGACGCAAGTCCGACATCGACGCCCACCATATACTCGGTCGGGGAAAGTGGTTCAGCCACTACCTCGCACGAGAAGCAGGCATACCACTTCCCGGTACGCGAGCGGGTGAGCGTCACCGTCTTGAGTGTCCCCTCCATCGGCCGGTGCAAGACCACATGCACGGCTCCCACTTTCGCGAGGATCAGCCGGTCGCCGTCCAGCCGCACGCCGTTGCCGTACTGGGGAAAGGTCATGCTGTCGTAACGACCAACGCCCTTAAACCTGGGATAGCCGACCTCTTCGGCTCTCTCCCGCACGCGACGAAAGAAGGCTTGGTACGCGCGATCCACCCGAACACAGACGTTTTGAAGCACCTGGCTCTGCACAAGCTTCAAGGCGGGGCGCGTCATCTTCCAAAC
>JAKSDJ010000941.1 GCA_022360155.1 Chloroflexales bacterium
CATCTGCAGTGCGCTGGAAAGCAACCGCGTAAGTTCTGTTATACCAATTCGACGTAGCTCTTCCGCATCCTGTCACCATGAGCCCTTCGGCTGCGCTCAGGACCGGCTCCGCAAAGGGTCTCAGCAGCAGTAAGCCGAGATGCTTCGCTTCGCTCCTCAGAAACTCGTCCTGTATGAGAACGTCTGTTTCTCGCTGGGCCATTGGCCAATGGGCCATTGTGTACTCAGCATGACATGCGTCGTGTGTACGTTGAATTGGTATTACTGCTAGAATATCAGGCAGTCTTCGAACGATGAACCTTGGGTGACCTGTATGAGCCTCCCTTTACTCATCTGTCTAACCATGCTCACCATCGCGGCGATATATGTCCCGCAGCCGCTCCTGCCATCCATTGCGCAAGAGCTAGCAATTGCGAACTCGCAGGCGGCGCTGCTTACCACTGCCGTATTTCTTCCGCTCAGTGTCTTGCCGCTCGTCTACGGATGGATCATCGAGTCGCTCAACACGAAACGTATACTGCGGGTATCGTTGGCGGTGCTTATGCTCACCAGCCTGGGAATGTTTGGGGCCAATTCGTTTCCTGTATTGTTTATTCTGCGGATGCTCCAGGGGGTCGTGCTGCCCGCAGTCCTTACCTCGCTGACGACGCATATTTCGACAACAGCGCAACCCCATCGTGTCCAGCGGCTGATGTCCTGGTATATCGCCGCGACGATCGTTGGCGGGTTGCTGGGGCGAGTCTTGTCCGGAGCGATTGCAACATGGTTGGGATGGCGGTAAGTTTTCTGTTTCTCGCACTTGGGTTGGCGATCTGTCTTATCTGGCTAGGATCCATGAAGACGGATCAAACCCTCAAGGTGGCGCAACCAGCGTTGCGGGAGATCTTCTCGGTGTTGAGCAAGAGAAGCTATGCAAGCATGTATACCATCATTTTTTGTTGCTTTTTTGTCTTTTCAGCAGTACTGAACTTTTTGCCATTCCGCCTAGTGGAGCTGAATGAGTCCTTCTCCGAGTTTCGTATTGGCACGATTTATATTGGCTATGTGGCTGGGGTTGTGACCGCATTGTTAGCCATGGATATTGCGAGGTTGATCGGGGGTGAAGGGCCGGCTATTGCGGTCGCCGTGATTGTACTTGTTGTATCGTTGTTCGGCTGGAGCTTCGACAACACCCATCTTCTGTTCATCAACATGTTCGTTTTCAGCGGAGCAATGTTTTTGGTGCATGCCCTCGTTTCAGGGCTGTTAAACCACAGGATCGAGCGCCATAAAGGCGCGGCCAACGGCGTCTATGTGGCCGTCTTTTATGGCGGCGGCGTTCTGGGCTCGTCCGTTCCGGGGCTGGCATACCGGCAGTACGGGTGGGAAGGGTTGCTCATCTGGCAGCTGCCGTTGACGGTCATCGCGTTCATAGCGACGCTGATACTGAGTCTTGGCGACAAAGCGCGGGAATAAATCGTGTGGTCATTCGTGCATGCCCGCGCCGAGGCGGTTTTCTGGTTTTGGAAGCATACGCCTACCACTCCGCTGCCCGACGAGCCGAGCTGATCGGCTTCTCCCTAGACCCAAAGTCACGGTCCACAACCTGACTTTGACCTCATAATAGTTCCCCGCTACAAAAGTATACTGGACCTACATCCATCCAAACACCCCCGCACAAGCAACAAGCAGCCAAGCATCGGGAACGCTGTACTCAAGAGCGCACATAGCTAGCGGGATGATGAGAGCGTTGAATGGCGCAGTTTCTTCAACCCGAATGATGAGTATGTGACCACTACCGAAGTAAAGACATAAAGGGGAACCGTCGTCGAGATGAAAGGGAGGAAGCAATGCTGCGGGCAAGTAGCTACACTATCTACGTCGATTGGCCGGATAACAGCGACGAGATGCTGCTCGTTCATGGCTTTACCGGCGCATACGATAAAGTTTCGCGGCGAGTCGCCACCTATATTCGCTCGCTCGAGGTTGGTCGTCCCCCTCAACCTTTATACGGCGCCTGGAGCGCTGAACAAGCCCTTGATGGGTGTGTTCCGCTTCCTTCCGAACAAACCATCGCGGTGCTGAAAAAGCGCGGTTATCTCACCGAGTTAAGTCAAGCCGACGAAGAGCGCCTCTTTCATAAGATCGCGGCATTGCTGCATAAGCAGCAGTGTCGCCCGAACTATGTCTTCATGCCGACCTATGATTATAACCTGCGTTGCCCCTACTGTTTTCAGAATCATATGCGCACCGACCCCGCGTGTCGGCATTTACGCTACACTATATCGCAGCAACTCGTTGATCACATCTTCGCTGCCATGCCGCAGATCGAGGCGCATCACGGCTTACCGGCGTAAGCAGCGCACCGGCGCTCCATCGGCTTGTTCGGCGGTGAACCATTGCTGGAACACAATCGACCGATTATCGAATACATCATCCAGAAGGCGTATGAAGTTGGCGGCGCCAAGCTCTCGGCGGTCACGAATGGAACAGATTTGCATGCCTACCGTGATTTGTTAGACCCCGATCTGATCACCATACGCCAAATCACCCTGGACGGGCCGCCTCACGAGCATGACCAACGGCGCACATATGCCGACGGACAAGGCTCCTTCGCGCGGATTGCGGACAATATAACAATGGCGCTCGATCTTGGTGTCCGGATCAATGTGCGGTTGAATATTGATCGCCATAACATTCATTTCCTGCCTGCTCTCGCTGACGAGATCAGCGCTCGCGGCTGGAAAAACTATCCGACCTTCAACGTGTATACTGCGCCGGTTCAAGCGACGAATGGTCAGACTGATACGAAGACGACGTTTAGCTCCTGGGAGCTGGACCGCGCATTGAACCAAATGCGCATAGCATATCCCGATACGCACGTTATTGATCGACCGGATGATCGGCTCAAAAACCAGGCCTGCATGCTCTTCAGCCGCCGCGCCGGGCCATTGCTCCGTTCGACCTTTTGCGGCGCGCATACAAGCATGTATATTTTCGACCTCTTTGGTGATGTCTATGCCTGTTGGAAGCGTACCGGCGACCCGCATATCCGCATCGGCGCCGTGACCGAATTAGGGGAGTTCGTGTTCAACGAATCGCTGCAGAATGTATGGCGCAGCCGTGATGTGACTATGAACACGATCTGTCGTCGATGCCGTTATGGGCTTTACTGTGGCGGTGGATGCGCATCCCAAGCTGAGAAACGCCGGGGCAAGTTCTTCGCTAAATTCTGTGATGGTTTTGCGGCACGCTTCCGCACAAGCGTCGCCGAGGCATACCTCGATCATGTAGCTGGAGTAGCAGTCGCCGCTTCACCGGATCGCGGCTGTGATCGGTAGTCGCAGAACATCGATTGTTTTATCTAGCAAGGAGACGCATTGTGCAATCGGACCTTGACAATGAGCTTGCGCTCAGTGAGATTGTCAGTCTGAACCTGGCCGATCTGGATGTCGAAGAGTTGGAACGTCGCCTGGAAATGGCGACAGCTTGGGTTGGCTTTGATACCTGCGGCAGTAACTGCACCGGAGATTGCGGAACAAATTGTTGCGCCGCACTCAGTTGTAACGACTATGCTTGTTGCGACCAAAATTGTTGTCCTTCATACGGTTGCGAACCATATTTCTGCTGCGGTTGCTATGAAAATCATCCCTGCGACTCCTTCAATCCCAAACATCCCTATATGATGGAGGCTATTTGAGTGATCGTTTCTTGAGCAACGATACAAGTCATTGCACATGTTCTATTTAGTACTACAACGATATATGTCATTCTGAACGCAGTGCAGAATCTCCTTGTCAACAGATGTGAGACCCTTCGCTGCGCTCAGGGTGACATCCTCGACAGGTTCCAACACGCTGTGTTTGGAAGTCTCGTTGTAGTCTTAGGTTTCAGACAGGATGTACAGGATTGACAGGATGACGCTCACAGCTTGCATTGCGTCGTTCCAATCCTGTCAAAACCGTATCTTAGCGCATTGAAATCGCTCTATGCGGCAGAGCGAGCGGGGATATTCTGTCACCCCTGCAGACAAAACTATTTTTTGCTGTGCAGATGCGCTGCCGAGTCAGTTCGGAACATAGTATCGACGCGGGCTATCGATCAATACCTTTCAAATAGGCGTCGCTTCAGACCTGTCAAGTCTTATTTGAAAAGTATTGGTCCATATGCTCATGTAAGGCCAATATGCAGTCATCGCTCTATGGAGAGCAGTTGGAGCAGCGCATCGTCATCGACACAACCGAAGAACGCCCTCCTATCTGTTCGTTGGTCAGAATGGCAAACATATCAAGCTCTCGGCGAGCGCCTATCACTTGCTCTCCAGCGTGCGCTCGGGCGCTTCATTCGAAGCGATAGCCGCAACATTGCGGCAACGCCAGCAGCATGACGTAACACATGCTGAGGTCGAAGCCGCCTATCAGCATGTGATAACGCGGATCGAGCAGATCGAAGCCCAGGAGCAGAACGTTACGCAAGGCTTCTTGATGAAGGTTCGCTTTATTCCAGCGAGGGTTGTGCCTCTGATTGCGCAACGTTTGGCGGTAGGCTCTCATCCGGTGTTGTTTCTGAGCCTGGTCACATTGATCATCGTTGGCAGCGTTGCTTCATTGACACAGCATGGCCTAGCATTATATTTCAGTCAGGGAGGGTTTTGGTTAGGATACGGCTTATTTGTAGCCTCCCTGCTGATGCATGAGTTCGGCCAGGCGAGCGCTTGTGCGCGCTATGGCGTGCGACCTGGCGACATCGGCTTCGCGATCTATTGGGTCTTCCCCGTCTTCTACAGTGATGACACCGCTGCCTGGCAACTCAAGCGGTGGCAGCGGGTGATCGTAGATATTGGCGGTGTTTTTTTCCAGCTCGTGGTTGGGGTGAGTTTTGTGTTCGCCTACCTGATCACCGGCTGGGAGCCGCTACAAATTGCCTGGACGATGATCCTGGCGAACTGCCTCTTCGCGCTCAACCCGATCCTGCGATTCGATGCTACTGGATCGTTGCCGACGCGCTCGGCGTGACCAGTCTGGGGCAGCAGACCATACGCGTGATGCGCCACGTATGGGATCGCTTGCGGGGTCGTCCGGTCGCGCGATTGCCTTGGCCCACGAGCATAACAACCCTTCTCGCACTTTATAGTGTGCTGAGTTTTGCCTTCTGGGGCTATTTCATCTGGATTCTGTCCCTGCGCTTGTGGGGCGAGGCGATCCACTATCCTTCGGTCATCAGCAGAGCGGCCTGCGATCTGTTGTATGCGCCGTCGCTGCTGGCTGTCGATGACCCGCCGTTCCTGACCGCGACCTTTCTCCTCTGCATCACTGCATTGATGGGTTATCGTATAGTGCGATCCCTGGTATTCCCGATCCTCACATGGGCCTGGCAGCACCTCCATTCGCAGATCATACCATCGCATCAAAAGTGTAGATGAGGCGAGGAAGCGAAGAGGCGAAGAGGCGATGGTCCCCGCCCCGCCCCGCGTACGTTCAGGGGCGGACAGCACCCATGTTCGGGGCGAGGTTTGCCGCATCCTGGTGCGACCGGTTCCCCTTCTCTCCTTGTGGGAGAGGGGGTTAGGGGGAGAGGGGAAACGGCGCTTCTCAATGCCCCAAACCATATCTTCGCCCTGATGTTCTGTCCGCCCTTAAACCCGCGTACGCGGGGATCATCGCGGGGGCAGGCTGGCGGGGATGAGGCGAAGAGATGACGATGCCGAACAAGTAGACATGCGCTGAGCATATGCTCTCCTCACTCGGCATCCATGTATCCCTCGCAACGAGCCTCGACAGGCTCGGCTCACGCGTGCGGGATTAAGGGGGCTGGCGACTGCACCGCCTTGCACTCAAGTTCCGGCTGAGAACCAACGGGCGCTGCAGCGCCCTGCACCGAGTCGGCTGAAGCCGACTTCAGCTCTGAGCCCAAACTTGAGTTCAGGGCGCAATGGTCATACCCATCTTCAACGCGACTCGACCTCATTCCCCGAACACATCCCCTTCCTCGATCAGCTCCGCTACTCGCCGGAATGGGCGTACGGCGATGGTCTGACCCGCACTGTTGCGCCCCGCCAGCAACTCGGCCTCGCTGATCCAGCGGAGATCGGGGCTGAGCGACGGCAGATCGCTGAGAAAACGCACGGCGTAGGCTTGGAAGGTAATTCGGCTGAGCAAGCCAAACGTGGACGACAGGTGCTCTTCGGCGAAGGGCTCGCCCAGCTCGCGCAGGAGTACGTGGCGGCCCTCGACGACCGGCGGGCAGCCTAGCTCCTCAGCGATCTCGCGGAGCAGCGTCGCGCGCGGCGACACATCGCTGTGCTCACGACGCCCGCCGATGAGTTGCCATTGCTGAGCGTGGATGTCCCAGTGCAGCAGAAAAGCGCGTTCGCCGCTCGGCAGGCGCTTACCGATCAACCCAACCACGGCATGCACCTCGCGCAGAGGTTGCGCAGCGGGATGCAATTCGAGCCGGCGTCGTTCCAATGCAGCCAGCAGATTCACCCCGCTGCCGAAGGGATGCGCCGGGCTTGGTGTACTCAACCCTTCCTTGTTCCAGTCGGCGACCAGCGGCTCAGCGCTGTCGAGCAAGGCATACAGCATGCGTAGGAAGTAGCCCGCCGCGATCGACGCTACCCTCCACCCGCCCCCGTCTCCGCTGGTTATTACCCCTAGCCCGCGCAGCAGATCAAGCAACGCCGTGATGTAGGCTAGGGTGTCAGGGTCAGCATCCGCGTCGAGCCTAAGCGCCTGGCCTGGTTGCCCGCTCTCGCTGGGCGCAGCCGCGATCAACTGTTCGAGCAGCGCGCGGAGGTGGTCTTGCCGCTCGGCGAGGGTAGTGGGTAGCTGCTTCATGGCGCGCTTCCGAGATATGGCAGCGCCGCCTTCAGGCGGTTCCTGCTGACCGTCTGAAAGCGGCGTCACACCGGGCCAATGCAAGTCGCTCAAGCGAGCGACGACACGAACAAAGCATGAGCCGTCGCAGAACTATGTACGGATAACGACTCCGTTACTAAGCAATGGCGACAAAGATAATCAGCGCAATGCCGATCAGGAACAGCAACAGGCTCCCAGAGCCGCGTGATTGAGATTGCGTTGGTTCTTGTCGAACATAAACAACCGGTTGAGACGCCTTTGATGGCGTTACGAGCATCCGAAGCAACGTGAAACCAACGGTGAAGAGCAGTCCGTACAAAATGATCGAGCCCATCGTGATCCTCCCTTCCTGGTGTGACTATTTCGATCCCGCATTACTGTGTTAGTTTTGCTTAATTCCGATGCGGGATTTACCTACTTACAGCATACCCTAACTTAGCAGGAGATATCTGTATATTGGCAGTCAGATATATAACAGAGTGTAGTACTATGCTGTCGAATCTGTCAGGCGGAATGATAAGGCGAAGATGCGTGGATGGGACAAGGTGGAGAGGCGACGAAGCAAGCCGTAGGGGCAGACCAGCGTGTGCGCCCAGGAGGGGCCGCGCGGTGATGATGAGGTGCGGATGGAATGAACTGGTGACATTCCTGGAGCAACCGGCGTAGCAGCGGCTTGTAGCTGCCAACCGCCGCAGCGCGGCTTGTAGCCGCGCCTACGCTAAGGAACTGAGGACGCGAGGATAGGAGACTGAGAGACGATGAGATGAGAGGGCGCAGATCAACAAACATCCGCGTTGATCTGCGTGCATTGGCGTTATCTGCGTTCGATTGCAGGACATTGACGTAACCCTGCCAAGGCTGCTGCCTCGCTTGGGGCGCTAGGCATCCACTACCCGTTCCAAATCCGCCATCCGCTCGGGATCGTGTCCACCCTCGCCCCGCCAGAAAATCTGACCGGCACGATCAACCAGGAAGATATTGATCGTTTCAGTGTTGGGAATCTGGAGCGCTCGCAAGACCTGCTTCACGTCGGTGTAAACCGTCAGCGTCGTTTCGCGCACCCGCTTGTCGGGTATCGCAAAAGCCATCCCGCCGTCGATGAAGGATCGCCCCAACACATAGATGCTAGAGAGGATCGGCAGTTCATAGATATACAGCTCTGGTTGTCGCTCCTGCAACGCTTTGAGCGGGGGTATCCACGAATCGACCAGGGACTGATGCCATCGTTGGAAAGCCATAAGCACAATATTGCGCTCGCCCTCGAAATCCTGCGGCAGGTTGAAATTGCGACGCTCCAGGTTCCGCGCCTGGAGATTGGGAAATGTTATTGTTTCGCGTTGCATGTATAAGCTTCTTTCCTCCCTCATTTCTCGTTCCTCGTTCCTCACCACACTTCCTCCAGCCGCGGCTCGACCGGCAGCCCTACGCGTTGCCAGTCGGCCCAACCGCCAATCAGGGCGCGGGCCAGGGACCAACCGGCACGTTGTAGTTCTTGCACCACACGGGTGCTCGTCGCTTCATCGCTTCAAGCACAGTAGGCGATCAGCCAGGCATTGCGCGGCAGATCAAGCTCGGCGGCCCGCTCGGCAATATGGTCGGGGAAGAAGCGAATCGCCCCTTGTGCCTGCCGGTCGCTACGCGCAAACGATCGTTCGCTGCGCACATCGAGAAGGAGCACCGGTTGGCCGCTCTCCTGGAGTTGGCGTAGTTCCTGGATCGAAATACGATCACTATCAGCCGGCTCAGGCTCAGCTTCCGGTTCGCCATCGGGTCTGGTCGCTGTTTCCTCCTCTGCCGGCATTGTATCAACGCCGTCGTGGTATGGCGAGCGACAGCGCTTCTGCATCGCCTGTTCCTGATCATTGCTTGGCGTAGCGTGCTCGGCTGTCTCTAGCAGAGGGATCACGACCGGCGTGCCACCCTCCTGATCACCAGAAGACGCCTCGGTGGCGCGGTGGGCGGGCGGGCGAGGCAGCAAGTCGAACAATAGCGGCGACCCGCCATGCAAAACCACTGACAGCAGCACAACCAAGCTGCAAATGGCGAAGAGCTCGGTGCTGCCGGGTAACCCGGCGAAGATTGGCAGCAGCACGACGAGCAACGAGCTGAGGCCACGCGGTCCAAACCAGGCGATCATCAGCCGCTCGCGCCAGTGCAGCGAAGATCCGGCCAGCGAAATCAAGAAGATGGGTAGACGACCCAACAACACAATCGCCGCGAAGAGCAAGGTCATGCCGTTGATCACGTTAAAGCCGCTCCAGATCAGCGAACTGCCGAAGAGCACGAAGGTAAATAACATGAACATCTCGGCAGTCGCCTCGCCGTATTCGAAGAAACAGTCGCACAACTCAACATCGATGGCGGAAATGATCAGCCCGGCGGCAAAGGCGGCCAGGAAGCCGCTGCCGCCCATCGCCTCAGCGGCGGCAAAGGCGCTGAAGGCGACGCCCAGCGAGTAGAGCGACTCGTAGTCGCGGCGCATGCCCACCCGCCGCCGTACCATGTCGAGCGTGGCGACCGCAATCAGGCCCGCCGCGATACCGGCGCCTGGCCCTAACAAGAGGAGATCGATGCCCAGGTTGCCCAAGCTGGATTTGTCGGGCTGGCCGGCAGGATCAAGAAAGAGCATCGCGACGAGAACAATCGGCAGCAGAACAACGTCGTTCAAGCCTCCTTCGAGGCGCAACGCCTGACGCACCGCACCGGGAATATCGCGACGCCGCAGTAAGCCGCGTAGCAGCACCGCATCGGTCGAGGCCAACGCCGCGCCAAGGATCGCCGCCTGGGGCGGACTCAGATCGAGCAGCCACCACGCCGCCAAGCCAATCAGCGCCGCCGAGAGTAACGTTCCTGGCCCTAACACCAGCAGCGCAAGCCATCCGTGACGGCGCACTTCATTAATGTCGAGCGTGAGCGCGTCGGTAAACAACACGAGCGCCAGACTGAGGGTGGCGACGATCCGCAAGATCGGCGAGTCGAGCGAGATCTCGATGATATTCATGCCGAACGTGCCGAGCGACGCGCCAATCGCCAGGAAAACCGCAACCGGCGGTATTCCTGTGTTGTCGATCAATCCGGAAAGCAATGCTGAGACGATAATCACCGCACCGGTCAGGGCCAGCGTTCCAATGAACAGTTCTGCGCTGAATTCCAACCTGAGTTCCTCTCTACACGTTCTTACGCATCGCTCCCCAAAAGCGCAAAGAGCGCAAAGGCGAAGCGACTGCTCGCCCTTTTGCGCTCTTGCAGCATCTATCAGCCGAGCGAAAGTTTAGCCAGTCCCGCGCACGAAGACGTTTGGCCAGGCTTTAAAGCGGGTGAAGAAGGAGTCGCGCCGCACCTCGAACCCATCTTCCAGTATCACCCGTTCGACCAGAATGTCGCGCCCATTGCGCGCAACATCGCTCTGGTAGATCGTTCCTGCCGCGCGGGCGGGGTCGTCGACGTAGACCGGCGTGGCAGGCGCGGCAACCTCGTTGCTGATGCGGGGGCCTTGCATGGTCACCGTACGGTTGGGTTTTGTGCCATAGAGTCGCACGGTTAAGACTTGGTTGGCCTCATCCACCTCAGCATGCATCAGCAGCCAGTTCCCAGTATCGTTGACAAACTTGAGATCGCTCACGCCGGTGAAGATCGCCGCATCCAGTCCCGCGCCGTTGCCGTAATCGCCAAAGCCAAACTGATCATACCAGCTAATGTAGAAGGGGTGTGCATAGCGCTCGGTGATAGGCAGGCCGGCCCAGAAAGCCGCGCGGAAGACCGTCGTCGAGTCTTGGCAGACGCCGCCGCCCCACTCCAAGCGAGTGCGGTTGCCGATGACCGCGTAGCCCTCGACAAAGCCATTTTCGGCATTGACGTCCCCGAGTTGCGTGTTGAAGGAGAACTCCTCGTCAGGCGCGATCAGAACGCCGTCCATCCGCGCTGCACCAGCCTTGATGTTGGTGATGCGGTACTGCGCTGACCCGGCAAAGCTGCTCTTGCCCTCGCCGACCAGCTCTTGGATCCTCAGTTCGCCCAGGTTGGCGGCGCTGATCTGCGGTTGAATGTCATCGACCGGCAGCGCTATCGTTCGGGCGACGCTTTGTCGTTGACTGATGGTCGTGCTAATAAGCTGGGTCGCTTCCGCCTGCCGAAGTTGCCAGCCGATCTGCCCCGGCTGCACGATCTGGGCTGCGCCATTGGTAAAGCGGAGACGCGGCTCGGCGCTGCCGCTGTCCACGAATTGCGCCAGACGCTCAATCGCCTTGGTGAGTCGTTCGTCATCAACCTGCACAACCAACTGTTCGCCGACGGGTTCGACCGAGAGCAGTTCGGCCAAGCGTTCCTGGTCCCATATCCAGTCCCGCTCGCCGTGAGTAAGCTTGAGCGGGCTGCTGAGTAATTCGCGCGCGCGCGCTTCGGCAACCTGGAGCGCCTTGTCGTCCACCGTCGGTTCAAGCAGGCGGGTGCGCAAGGTCACTTGCTGGGGGGTTAGGGTGCGGAGTGCGAAAGTGATCTCAGCCGTATTATCATCGATCAGCAACTGGCGTCCGGTAGCGCTGGGCGTGCCAATAATCTTGCCCGCAGCCAAACTTAGCGCCGCACCCCGCGGCGGTTTTTCTACAGTTGGCGCGAGACTGACCAAGTAGTTTTGCATCTGACGCTGATCGATCACCAGCCGGGGCGCCAGGTCTATCCCATCGCGCCAGAGATACCACAGATCCTGGAGACGGGTGATTGGATTGCCGTAACGACCAAGTTCGAGCGCTGCTGCGGTGGTTTGTGCGGTGTCGAGTTGCACGCCGAGCTGCTCTAGCGTTGGCGCCCAGGTCTGTCCGGCATAGCTCAAGGTCAACGGTTGGCGCAGGAAGTCGGAGTAGCGAGACTCCAGGGCGATGTTGATCGCCTCCTGGTTTTGTCCAGCTATCGGTAAGCCCTGCACGCTGACACCAGGCATGGCCTGGCCAACGAAGAAGAGACTCAATCCATATGGCAGGATCAACGTGGCGGCGACAAAGAACACCAACAGCCCCAGCCCTAGTTGCAGCGGCGAAGTCCGCCGTCTGACCGAGCGGCGGCGCCGCCGCAGCGGTCGCTGGCAGGCGGGATCGTCAACCTGTATCTCTCCTTCGAGGCGGCGCGGCGGTCGCTGGTAGGCGGGATCGTCAACCTGTATCTCTCCTTCGAGGCGGCGCCGGTGCATCGGGCCATATTCCTGAAAGTAATCATTGATTGGCATAGCTCAACCCAATGTATGCGTGATGAGTGACGGTAACGAGCGGGTCACAGACGTACCTTTGTGGTAAAGTTCTGGTCACAATGCACGCGATCAGTCACATGTAGTCGTGTTCCTGATAGATGTGCTTCGGTGAGGGTATTGTACAGAATTTTCGGCATGTCGACAAGGGAGAGAGGTGCGATTCTGGCATGAAAAGAGCCGTTGGCATCTGTCGGCGGCGCGCAGGATCCGGGGCGCCGGTTAGCACGTGATCGGTTTGTTCATGCCTATGGTGTGCGTACACACAAGCACGAAAATGGCTCATCGACGCACAGTTGGTGTCTGGATGGGCGACCGGACGGTCGCCCATCGATGGTTATTCGGCGGCTTGTAGCCGACGCTACGTGAGAGGCGATTGGCTGGCGCAGGGTAGGCGCGGCTTGTAGCCGCGCGGCAGTATTCGGCGGCTGCAAGGCGGCGCTTCAAGAAGCGCCCCTCCGTCGACCTCCGCGCATCCTGGGCGCACATGGTGGTGCGCCCCTCCGTCGCCTCTCCGATCTAGCGCGGCATCTTTTCGGCCAGGTCGGCAAAATACTGCATCATCTCGGGGTTCTTCAGCGAGTCGGGGTTGGCTGCCTGCTCGACCGGCATACCGCGCAGCACCTTCTTGATCGGCACCTCCAGCTTCTTCCCGCTGAGAGTCCGCGGCACATCGGGAATCGCGAAGATCTCGTCGGGAACGTGGCGTGGCGAGAGCGCACCACGAATGGCCCCCTTGATCCGCACCTTCAACTCGTCGTCAAGGGCGACGCTTTCGCGCAGCACGACGAAGAGCGGCATGTACGACGCGCCGCCCAGCCCTTCGAGATCGATCACCAGACTATCCAGCACTTCGGGGATGCTCTCGACCGCGCTGTAGATCTCGCTGGTACCCATACGGACGCCCATACGATTGATCGTCGAGTCGGAACGCCCATAGATCACCAGGCTGCCGTTCGGCTTAAACACCACCCAGTCGCCGTGCCGCCACACGCCGGGATAGACCTCGAAATAGCTGGACTTGTAGCGCTGATTGTCAGGATCGTTCCAGAAGTAGATCGGCATCGAGGGCATCGGCTCGGTAACTACCAACTCGCCCATTTGCCCGATCACCGGCTGCCCGGTCTCATCGAACGCCACAGCTTTGACCCCCAGGCAGCAACCTTGGAGTTCGCCGGCATGCACCGGCAGCAACACACATCCGCCGACGAAGCCGCTACAGATGTCGGTGCCGCCACTGTAGGAGGCCAGCCAGATATCGGACTTGACGCGCTCGTAGACCCACTGGAAGCCCTCCGGTGGGAGCGGCGATCCGGTCGAGCCTATGCCGCACAGCTTGCTGAGATCATAGGTTCGAGCAGGCTCGACGCCAGCTTTCATACAGGAGGTAATGTAGCTGGCGCTGGTGCCGAAGAAGGTCATACCGCTATCTTGCGCGAACTTCCAAATAACGTCGATATCTGGCCAGGCCGGGCTGCCGTCGTAGATCAGCGGAGTCGCCCCCACCAGCGGCGCGCCAATCAGAAAGTTCCACATCATCCAGCCGGTTGTAGTAAACCAGAAGAAGCGGTCGCCCGGCTTGAGGTCGAAGTGCAGATGCAGCGACTTGAGGTGTTCGAGCAAGATGCCGCCCTGGCTGTGAACGATGGGCTTCGGCAGGCCAGTTGTCCCCGAGGAGTAGAGCACCCAGAGCGGGTGCTCGAAGGGCACGTGCTCAAACGTCAGTTCGGCCTCCTGGACCAGCAGGTCGGCCCAATTCAGTCCGTTCGTCAAAGCGTCGGCGCGAGCGGCAGGGTTGAGGTAGGGCACGAGGACGGTCTTTTCCAGGGTCGGCAACGCGGCCTGGAGCTCGGCGACAACGGCGGAGCGGTCGAAGGCTTTGCCGCCGTACTGGTAGCCGTCTATGGCGAAGAGCACCTTCGGCTCGATCTGCTTGAAACGGTCGATCACGCTAGGACTGCCAAAGTCGGGCGAGCAACTGGACCAGATCGCGCCGAGACTGGCGCAGGCCAGGAACGCAACCAGCGTGTCGGGAATATTGGGCATATAGGCCACGACCCGGTCGCCTGGCGCAACGCCCATGGAGCGCAGCGCAGCGGCAACCGCGCCGACCTTGCGCCGGAGTTCGTCCCACGTGATCGCGGTCAGCGGCTGGCGTTCCGACTGGAACAACAGCGCGGGTTGATCGCTGGTAGCTTTTCGGAAGAAGTGTTCGGCGTAGTTGAGGTGCGCGCCGGCGAACCAACGCGCGCCCGGCATCGTGCGGCTGGCGAGCGCCTCGCTGTAGGGCTGCGTTGCCTGGACCGCGAAGTATTCCCAGATGCTCACCCAGAAAGCGCCGATGTTGTCGACCGACCACTGCCAGAGCGGCACATAGTCGTCGAAGTCCAAGCCTTTGCGCTCCTTCAGCCAGCGCATGTATGCGCTCAGGTTGCTCTGTTCTTTGACCGACTCGGATGGCTCCCACAGGAGCGTTCCCTCAGCGACGGCAGACATCATTCCCCCCTCGATTACAACATTGGTCGAGTAAATGACAGGACGTACGCGGCGCCATACGCCGCACCTGCCAATAAGACCTGCTTTGCCTCCGGCAGGGTGGCAGAACCTTTTTTGTTGTATCACGTACACGGCAGAGCCGCGCACGCGATACAACAAGCCTGGTTGGCATCGCGCTCTCACACCTAACACAACGGGTCACGCGTGATTTCACAGTTCGCGAGAAAGCAACCGCGTAAGTCCTGTAAATGAGATGTCACCCGCCCAATTCGGCGATTGTTTCTTCCAGCAGATCGACAGCGGTCTGGATGGTTTGATGGTCGAAAGCGAAGCGCGCCCCAGCGGTATCGTAGAGGTCGGGCAAGGCGACCGTACCGCCCAGAGCCAGCGCCTTGCGATAGTTGCTCACGGCGTTGGCCTGGTCGCGCAGCGCGTTACGCCAAACCTGGATCGCGCCAAGTTGGGCCAGTCCATATTCGATATAGTAAAACGGATAGCGATGAATGTGTTGCTTGCGTTGCCAGCCGGTGCTCATCTCGGTTTCCAAGCCGCTCCAGTCGATACCGCGCATAAATCGTCGCCACTGCTTTTCCCACTGCGCGTCGCAGTTCGCCGGATCGGTCGCAGCGCTGTGATTGGTGTAAACCCAGTGTTGGAACGCATCGACAACGGCCATATAGGGCCAGAAGAGAATGATATGTTCCATATGATTGATCCGAGCGCGAGCCGCCTCTTCCGCCGTATAAAATCCGCCTTCGTCAGTCGTTAAGTACGGCGAGGCTAGCAGTTCCATCGCCATCGAAGCCACTTCGGAAAACTCCATCGGCACTTCGCGCTGCTGGCGATAAGGCAGGTGGATGCCCTCGAAAACTTGAAAAGCGTGACCGGCCTCGTGCAGAATGGTACGCACATTGTCAGCGACGCCAACCGCATTCATAAAGATAAAAGGGCGTTGCTCGGCGTCGAAGACCGTACAATAGCCGCCTGGCCCTTTGTTCTTGCGGTTGTCGAGGTCGAGCAGGCGCTCGCGACGCATGATTGCGAAATAGCCGCCTAACTCCGGGTCAACCCGCTGGAGCATTGACTCAGCCTTCGTCTCCAGCTCAATCACATCGGCGAAGGGGCGCAGCGGTTGGGTTTCGGGGGGTTGCGCGTCTACGTCCCAGGGGCGCAAGCGGTCGAGACCGAGCCATTGACGCCGCTTTTCGTAGATGCGCTGCGCCGCAGGCACGACAATATCTTCGATGGCTTGCTGAAATTCGAAGCAGTTTTCCGGGTTATAGTCGAAACGTCCCAACCACTGCCACATGTAGGCCCGATAGTCGGGCAGACCGGTGTTGGCGGCGATCTGGCGGCGCAGATGCATAAATTTACCCCAGAGTTCATTGATCGCCGCACGGTCGGCCTGCTGACGTTGGGCGACCAAGCGCCAGGCTCGTTCACGGGTCGGACGATCGGCTTGCTGGTAAACCGGCTGTAACTGCTGTATCGTCAACTCACGGTCTTTCCACTCGATCGTTTGCGCGCCGACAACCTTGTTGTACTCGTTGCAGAGTCGCTGCTCCTCCGCAAGCAGCGATAGGTTATCTTCGCAATAGAGCGCCGCCTCAGCCCGAATCGTCCGCAACGGGATAGCAAGTCCTGCCGGCTCCAGACCGCTCTCGAGGAGTTTCTGGCGCAGATTCTGTTCTGCCGCCATAATCGCCGGATAGAGATTGGTGAGATAGGCATGGTAGCGCCGCTCAGCTTCTGTGTCCGCTGTATTGCGGGTAGTCGCGACGTAGAGTCGGGATGCAAGCTCGCTCATGAGATCACCGATGCGGGTCCAGTCTTGCAGCCAGGAAGCGATAGTCGCTGCGTCGAGCGGGCGTGCAGCGAGTTCGGTGTAGTACGATTTGACGTGCTCCCAGGACCAGTCAAGGATATCGTTTGCAGTTCGTGGCAAATCTGTGAACATAAACCACTCCAGGTTGGTTTTGCATTGCGCTTTGCGGATCTTCGATGGCTGTCTGTTGTGATGATACCATACCTGAGGTAAAGTTCGGATCGGATGCTGATTCGTCGCAAATCTGCGACTATCTGCGGCGAATCGGCGTCTCTTCGCGTCATCTGTGTTCGATTGCAGAACGATGGCGAAACTCTACTTCTTCCGTGCGAACGCGCGAACAGTCCGAGCGATCCAGTAGACGGCCCAGGCCGAGAAGGCCAGGCTGGCCAGGGCAATCCGGCCAGGATCAAGGATCTCCTTGTAGGTCACATCGCGCGGGGTAATCTGGACATAACCGCGCGGCGTCGCCCGCCCGTCTGCACCGCCGCCGCCGCCGCCACTCTGCTCCTTCTCGTGATCCTCTTCGTCTTGCTCGAACTGATGGCCATAACCGAAACGAAAGCTGACCTCTGCAACGGGAATGATAGTCACGTTGTCTTGTTGGGTCGGCTGCCCAAAGACCGTCTTCACATCCATCCGCTCCAGCATTTGTTCAATCGGTTTGAGGGAAGGCGTCGTCTTTGTGATCAGAGACATGCGGTGTTTCCTCCTATATATCTGGGGTTGTGTACTCGTCTGAGTTTGGTTCTGTGCTTCGGCTAGTCCGATTGCGGATCAGCATGATCACCCAACAAACTGCCGCAACGGTAACAGCTGCAATCAGTATGCTGCGCAGGGTGGTTCGAGTTTTATCGCCAATCGAAATACGGTACTGGGTTCCGTCGCTTTCGCACACAAGCACAGCAACGGGAATGATCCGCAGCAGCACACCGCCGCCGTGAAAACGCCGGTTGCCGCCTTCAACGATCCGCGCGGTGATACGGGCGATTGGCTGAATGGTACGCGGGCCGCTGTAGAGGGGTTCACCGATCAGTTCATCATCAATCGTTTTCACCGGACTATGTGCCCGGGCGAGAAGTGGCATAAACATTCCTTTCGCAAGTGGAACGGGAGCGTGTAGTAGTGTCGTTGGGATGATAGCCAGCAGCGAGGTTGCTGTCAACATCATGTCATCGGTGCTAGGGCTGCGTCAAGGTACGTTTCTTGTATTATATCAAGGCAAGGCTATAGTGCTTCGGAGTGTGGCAGCCATGCTTACGCACGGCGGCATGACTGCCACACTCCATACTTCTTGGCCAACAAGCTCTGAAAACGTAGATTTGAGCCATCTGCGTTATCTGTGAAATCTGTGGACAATCGGTTATTGAGGTGTTGGCTGCTCTTAGCTCCGTTCCTGCGACACCAACGCGACTGCCAACACAGTGCGCAGGGTGTGTAGCTGAAACGGCTTTTGGAGGAACCCGGCGATATCCAGCGCATCGCACTGCTGTCGCGCCTCGGCTGGGTTATATCCGCTCATCAAAACAATCGGGATCGCAGGCGCGAGTACGCGAATTTCCTCGAAGAGCACGTTACTCGAAAGACCCGGCATCGTCAAGTCCATCAGAATCGCTGTCAGTTCTGGTACACCGGCCTGCAACATCGCTAACCCGGATAGGCTATCCGCCGCGATATACACCTCAAAGCCCATATGACGCAACTGTTGAGCCGTAATCTCGCGCACGCCGGTTTCGTCATCAATCACCAGCACCGTTCCGAAATTGCTGAGGAAGAACAGACGCCACATGAGTGACTGGAACATTGACCGTGTTGGTCTCGCCGGCAGCCAGGCCCGAAACATCGAAC
>JAKSDJ010000712.1 GCA_022360155.1 Chloroflexales bacterium
AAATGCGGATTCGCCATAGATAACTTCCGCCTCACAACAATCCGCATCTGATCTTCCACGTTAACATAGCCCTTGGTTCAATACCATTCAAAGAAGACCTTTCAGGTTTTGAACAGATGCGTTAAGAAGCCTTCCCCAAGACTGAAAGGTCTTCCATCACACCTATCCGCAAGGTGTTGGTCCTCGGTTCACGAAAAGCATTGGTGTTCACAAGCGGGAATTGATGGTACACTAGCGGAGAACGAACACTTCTGGAAAGAGTAGTCATGGAGTACTTAGCATGGAACATTTGCAATCCAGCGTACCCGCTCCCCAAACACAGGGCGGACGTGATTGGCGAGTCGTCTGGCTCGTGGTTGGCGATCTCATCGCATTCCTAGTCTTCGCGGCGATTGGCCGGCGCAGCCACGGCGCGGCTGCTGGTCTCGGGGCGCTCTTGGAGGTCGCCTGGACCGCCGCGCCGTTTATCGCGGGCTGGCTGCTGACCGCGCCGTTCGTTGGCGCCTATCGCCGCGAGCATACGTTAGCCCCAGGCCCGATGCTCAAGCGTACCGCGCTGGCGTGGCTGGCGGCCTGGCCAGTGGGGTTGGCGCTGCGCGCGCTGTTCTTGAGTCGGAGCATTCCTCTGTCGTTCGCGATTGTCACGCTGATCAGCAATGCAATCATCATTTGCGGCTGGCGGGGTGTGTTTGCCTGGATGCGCGCGCGCCGCACGACATAGCCCTTCCTGATAAGCTATAGGTGACGAGCAACGTGTACGCGCTCAGGCTCTGCGCGACAGTCAAACGGTTCGCATTACCCGCTGGCAAGTGCAACAAGCCAGTCGGGTGATGCGATTGTGGAATGTTTTTCTCCACAATAAGCGGGCCACTGTTGGCGAAGGCGGGGCGAGCCATCAACATCCATTAGTCTGTCACTCTCCAGCTCTATGTTTAAGTAATTGAATAATGGATTCGGAAATCCATAGGCCGGCGTCTTGCAATTTACGTAAAGATTGCTCAACCGAATCAACCAGGCCGCGCTTTTTGGCCAGAATTAGAATTGTTCCTGTACCTATGGTTTGCAGGCCAAGTGATCGGGCGCTTTTTTTGCCAACATATCGTCAAGAACAGGCGTATAAGCGCTATGTTCTACGGCCAAACTCAGGACTTCTATTTCACCCGATCCCCAATCCCAACGGATAACATCAAGCACCGGGGTGACAGTCTCTTGCGTAAGCTAATCCAACTCCGGTAGCTTTTGGCAGCCCGGTCAAGCTAAGAATCGTTCACTATCTCCTGACAGATCGCTTCCGGCACAACAATTTCAGGAAACAAGGCCGGCAACACAAAAGACAACTCGCTATTGCACAGCAAAATCAGGGGCGAGGCGTTAAGGACGATCTTCTCCGCGGGCTTGGTCAAGCTCCTCGTCTAAAAGATCGGGGGTGTATTGCAGGACCGAAACTTGGTAGCGGGCCAGCCGGCTTAAGAAATCTTAGCGCGACAGCCCGGCGATTTCGACGGCTTTGGCCTGGCTGATCATCTCCGCTTCGTACCATTTTACGGCGGCGGCATATTTCATTTCCTGGATAAACTCTGCCGGGGTTTTGCGTAAGGCTGAAAATGATGACGCGGGCAGCTCTATAGAATAGGTTTTGAGGCTCATCCGTTGCTCCTTTTATTTCTATGCCGATAGTTTATCTGCCCTTGAATGGTTTGTAAATCCAAATTTGCCTCTCCGCAATAGCGATTTCTTCTGCCTACAAGAGCTTCAATAGGGGATTGCTGTTACACGGCTAGTTGCTGCAGGAGAACTCAACGAACCGAGCGTTATCTAGCCCAGCCCAAGGCATTACGGAGACGTATTCCACTTACGTGCAAGCTACTGTCCCAGGCGGATTTGAGCGGCAAGAGATTGTCGAGCGCTCGCAACTCAACGCCCGCTTGCTGAAGCGCCTCAGGGAGATGGCGTATCGTCTCTCGCTGAATGGGTTTCACCGTAGCGCGTGAGACCCACATTCCGGCGTCGTTGAGCGACTCAAAGGTTTGACTGGGCAGTTCGTAGCGATAGAGCGCCGTCTGGGCAATTCTCAACAGCCAGTTCCGCTCAGTGTAAGCCACAATGCGCGCGGACGAACCAGCAAAATACCGCGTGATATCTTCATCGGTGGAATGCGAGGTTGGCCACAGGAGTATTCTTGGACAGTCGCGCGGGAACAAGTACATCGGCTGATGCCACTGATCGATGGCCCACACGAGCGGCCCGTTGAGCCACTCATAACCAGGACGCCGTTGGGATGGCACTTGGACCGGACGGGGTACGAATAGATCGATGCGGCCATCTTCGCTGAAGTGAAATAACCGATTCGTCATGCTTCGATTGTACAACATCACCCACCAATATGAAAACTGTGCATTACGCTTTCTTAAAGGGTACGTGGAGGCGGAGGCTGAGCTTACCGCTGCCGTCGCCGCTGCCTTTCACTCTTCAGACCGTCCATGCTGAGTATAGTTTTTTGAAAACCTAACTAGATTCTCAGTATTGCCCTCGATTCAACGCCTGTTTCTTACGACGGCTCCAACCTTGCACCTGTTTTTCCCGATGAATTGTTATCTCCTAATCACTGCCGCCGCCCGTTGCCTTCGACAAGCTCTGGCAACCATGTCCCGGCCTTCATCCTGCCGCTGCCGCTGCCGCCGCCGGAAGTGAATAACGCTCAACTGTAGTGTACAGCACAGCGCAACCACGAATGAGGCAGACAGATACCCACTCAGTCTGTAGAAACCACAGTTCAAGCATCTGT
>JAKSDJ010000012.1 GCA_022360155.1 Chloroflexales bacterium
TCATCTTTCTTGGATTGATGATGTTGACCTTGACGCCAGTTTTTCTCTTGGTCGCGCTCAATGATGGTCTCTTCAGCAACGGTGAAGTGCGCTTCCAACTGTTGGCCGAGACACAGGTGAACGAATATCGACGCTGGTTGCAGTTTCCTGGTATTTTTGGCGTCGTGTTGAGCCAGATCAATGGCGCCGGCGGAATCTGCGCCATTATCCTCGCCGCAGGTGCGCTGGGCAGCGAATATAACTGGGGAACCCTGCGCTTGCAACTCTCGCGACAACCGCGTCGAGGGTTGTACCTGATTGTGAAGGTTGTGGCAATATTGCTCGTCTTAACGGTTGGAATAATCGTTGCGCTATTGGTTGGGTCGCTGTTGGGCTGGCTCTTTGGCATGTTGCTTGGCGATCCAGGCAGCATCGCGATCAGCGACCTGTTGCTGTTGCCGCTTGGCATCCTCCGCTCCCTCTTTGTGATTCTGCCCTATCTACTCTTTACATTATCATGCTGCACGTTGGGTCGTTCGGTGTTGGCGGGTGCGGGCGGAGGGCTGATTTTTCTGACTTTAGATGCCAGTCTTGGCGGAGCCTCTTTCTTTGGGGCAATCGGCGGTTGGTTCGCCTTTATTGGCGATCTCTTGCTACAGCGAAACATCAATACCTTGATTCGGATCAATAGTACCAGTTTCGGCCTCGATCAATCAGCCATCATCCAGACTATTGATCTAAGCATTCTTCCTTCGCCGCTTCAGGCCACATTCACGATTGCGTTTTATTGCGCGCTCTTTTTTATTTCAGCGCACTATTGGCTGGTACGGCGCGATGTGCCGGGGACGGTGTAGTGAAGAGCCGGGGAGACGATGATAAGACAGGGAGGCGATGATAAGACGGGGAGACGACAAGATAAGGGGCTTAGAACCGGGGAGTTGCTGAGATGTGAAGCAATGGAACCGAAGCTATTGCATCAACATGCCAAATGTATCAACGTGCTAACCTGCCAACGCTCCAACCCCAGTCCTGAGCCCTTCGGCTTCGCTCAGGGCTGGCGCAGCGAAGGATGCTAACGTTCCAACGTTTGCTCGTGCTGCGCCTTCTCCAACTCCACTGTCAAGCGGTCTAACAAGGCTTGGGTCTCGAGTAACTGACTACGCATGTGCATAATCACATCGACGCCGGCAAGATTCACCCCTAGATCATCGACCAGGCGCTTGATGAAACGAATCTGCTCGATATCTTCGTCGCTGAACAAGCGAATATTCCCCTTGCTCCGCTGTGGGCAGATCAAACCCTTGCGCTCATACATCCGCAGACTCTGCTCGTGCAAACCCGCCTGTTCAGCCGCTATCCTAATCGTATAGCGCTGCTTGGTCATACTGGCTGGCCTTCATAAATACGGCGCAACTCCTCGAACAAACTGCGTTCAAGCGGCGATAGATTTGTTGGGATTTGGGCGACCAGGGTGGCATAGAGGTCGCCGCGGCTACTCTGGTTCATACGGGGCATGCCCTGCCTAGCAAGCCGGAACACACGCCCATTCGCCATTCCTTCGGGAACATTCAGCGTCAGCGTTTTACCATCGATGGTGGGGATGCGCACCTCGCCGCCAAGCAACAAGGTATAGATGCTGACCGGCGCCTGAATATAGAGATCATCGCCTTTACGTTCGAACTGACTGTGCGGTAAGACGCGGACAATGAGATACAGGTCGCCGCGCCTGCCGCCATTCAAGCCAAGACCGCCCTCACCGGCGACCCGTACACGCTTCCCTGTATCGATACCAGCCGGAATCCTGACGGTAATAGTCCGTGGTAGGCCGTTGGGGTTGGCGAACTGCACATTGCGTTGTGTTCCATGCAGCGCCTCTTCCAGCGTTATGTCGACCTGCTGCTCGACATCTTGCCCGTCCATTCGCATACTGAAGCCATCAAAACCACCGCCCCCGGCGCGTTGCTGACCACCCATGCCGCCAGAGCCAAAAATCGCCTCGAAGATGTCGGCAAAATCACCCGACCCGCCAAAGGGCGACCCCTGGTAATCTCCGGCTTGTTCATAGCGCCGCCAGTCGCTTCCCAGACGATCATACTTCTCGCGCTTCTCTTTGTCAGAGAGAACCTCGTAGGCTTCATTGATCTCTTTGAAGCGAGCTTCGGCCTGTTTATCGCCAGGATTGATATCAGGATGGTATCTTCGTGCCAGCCGACGATAAGCCTGCTTGATCTCTTGATCGCTGGCGCTGCGGTTGACACCCAGGGTATCGTAGTAGTCGCGCTGTTTCATTGCCTATGGCTCCTCTAAACCATTATGACATTTTAGCATTGTAGAACTTGAGTGTATCATTGTCAAGGTTTGGGACGACGCCAAGTTGGGGAATAAAACCCCAAGTATCGATGTCTGCGCTTACACAAGTGAAGGCAAGAGACAACAACCGGTTGCAACAGAGTTGTTACAACCGGTTGGCCGGAGAATAGGCTTTGGAATGACATCAATAAGCCACAGCAGTCCAATAATCCCCGCCGGATGCACGGCGGAATGAGGCGTATCCAGCTCGGTCGCGAATTGAGCGATGGAGCATATCGCGTTCAAGCGGATCATCGTAGCCGCAGATAAGCTTACGGATGGGTTCGAGATAATCGTGGCGGGGCAGATAGCTATAGAGCGGCTGGTCCGACCCCCTCGTTATATTGCAGGCCAGAATGCCATCCTCGGCAAGCTCATCGAGCGCCTGGGTAATACTCCAAATATCGCGGCAGCTACGCTCCGCTATTTGGGTTGGCGTTGCTTCAAGTCGCGGATTTTCATGAAAAATGAGTAAGAGATGTAGTTTCGTTGGTGAGTCAACAGCGTGTTCTATGAGCAATTGTACACATGGGTCCATCATCGACCGTCCTCCTTCCAATGAGATCGCCACTGATCCCTTACCACGCAAAGAATGTCGCCTCCAAAAAGAATTTTTGAGGTCGACTCCTACGCCATGGGAGGAGTGCCATCACCTTACTTCAGGCAGATCACAAGCTCGGCGAGTGACAATTCCACCTGATTTCGTTAGAGATAATTAAAAATTATACTACAAAAGAAGCAGTTACGCTAGGTGTTTTTACACCTTTTTCACAAGACTTTGTGAAAATTGTTATCTTGCCTGACTTGTACTGCCTGTGGTACTATCTGGCACGGCGCTGATTTTGCCGTGGAATCTACTGAAGGATGCAAGATGTTATGCGCCTAATCTAGCGTAGAATGCTGCATTCTAACCCGGTATCGGATCGCCCGCGCTGCGGGCTTCGGTATGGAGGAAGAGCGTATGTCCTCAATCAAAGTTGCTGTGCTCGGCGCGACAGGGATGGTCGGGCAACGGTTTGTACAATTGCTTCAGGGCCATCCCTGGTTTGAGATTGCAGCAGTGACCGGCAGTGAACGCAGCGCTGGTCGCACGTACGGTGAAGCGTGCCGGTGGGTGCTGGATACAGACATGCCGCTGGCGTTGCGCGACATGCCAATATTGAGCAGTGCGGATCAGCTCGACACGCCGCTCGTTTTTTCGGCTTTGCCGAGTAGTGTGGCTGGACCAGTTGAGGAGCGCCTGGCCGCCGCCGGGCACGTTGTTTGCTCCAATGCATCGAACCACCGTATGGCGCCGGATGTGCCCTTGCTGATCCCTGAAGTCAACCCGGACCATCTCGGCTTGATCGCGATCCAGCGGAAGCAACGCGGCTGGAGCGGCGCAATCGTAACCAACCCCAACTGTACTTCCACCCCCGTGACGATGGCCTTTCGCCCGCTTCTTGACGCCTTTGGCATCAGCCGAGTATTGATAGTGAGCATGCAGGCGTTGTCCGGCGCGGGGCATCCGGGTATCGCCTCTTATGATGCTGGAGATAATGTCATTCCCTTTATTGGCGGGGAAGAGCCCAAAGTCGAATCCGAACCGCAGAAGATGCTTGGCGCCTTGAATGATGGACAGGTCATCAACGCCGGCTTTGCCACATCGGCGCATTGCAACCGCGTGCCTGTGCTGGAAGGCCATCTGGAATGCGTCTCGATCGCCCTGGAACGCAAGGCCGATTTAGAGGAGTTCATTGCCGCCCTGCGCAAGTTTCGAGCCTTGCCCCAAGAACTATGTCTCCCCAGTGCGCCGGCGCAGCCCGTCATTGTGCGCGCCGAGCCGGACCGACCGCAGATCCGCCGCGACCGTAACGCTAGCGGCGGTATGGCAACGGTGGTTGGTCGAATTCGGCCCTGCGCGCTTTTCGACTACAAGTTTGTCGCCTTAGCGCACAATACGATTCGCGGCGCGGCGGGCGGCTCGATTTTGAACGCGGAGTTGATAGTTTCACAGGGGTATCTTGGGTAACTATTGCGGCTCGCTTTACGGATAATGTGTGATGAAAATTCTGCTTCTTACCCAGGGTTCGCGCGGTGACGTACAACCATTCGTGGCGCTTGGCAAAGGCCTGCAAGCCGCAGGCCATACGGTCACGCTTTGCACCGTTGCACGTTTCGAACGCTTTGTTACTGAACACGGGCTGCACTATGCCTACATGAACGATGAAATCATCAGCATCCTCGATACGCCAGAGGGTAGTCGCTTGATTGAACAGGTGGGTCGCGGCGGTCTAGCTACCTGGCTTCGGACTATCGCGAAAACCGTTTCCAAAATGCGACCGCTCTATCGGCAGATGCTGGATGAGGCGTGGAACGCTGCGTACGAAGCTGATGCAATTGTCTATCACTTACGGATCATGGGCGGTTATGACATCGCTGAGAGGTTGGGCATCCCTGCATTTATGGGGGCGCCGCTCCCTCTCTATGTTCCAACCGCCGCCTTTCCAAGCGTTATCTTTCCTCGTCTGCCGCTCGGCGGCTGGTACAACCGGCTAACCCACCGGCTGACTATTTTGCTAGGGAAGGTATCGCTCCACTCCATCACGAGCCAATGGCGTCAAGAAACGCTTGGCCTCGCTAAGCGCTCGCTCTTTGCTGACGATATGGTACGGACAAATGGGCAGCCGGTGCCGGTTCTGTTATCCATCAGCCCGCATGTGCTGCCACCGCCGTCTGATTGGCCCGATCACTTTGTTGAAACCGGCTACTGGTTCCTCGATGCGCATAACGACTGGCAGCCGCCCACTGATCTTATCGCTTTTCTCAATGCGGGGCCACCGCCGATCTATATTGGTTTTGGCAGCATGCCCAGCCCCAACCCGCAGGAAAAAGGCCAGCTTATCCTCGAAGCGCTACGTCGTACGGGGCAACGGGCAATTGTGGCTCAGGGCTGGGGTGGATTCCGCGTCAACACATTACCCGAGAGCGTTTTCGGTATTGAGTCTGTGCCACATAGTTGGCTCTTTCCAAACGTATCAGCAGTGGTGCATCACGGCGGTGCGGGTACAACCGCAGCAGGGTTGCGAGCTGGGAAGCCTGCCGTCATCTGCCCATTCTTTGGCGATCAGCCTTTCTGGGGCAGGCGCGTGTACGAACTGGGCGTGGGACCGCAGCCAATCCCGCAACAAAAGCTGACCGCAGATCGGTTAGCTTTGGCGATGAAGCAGGCCACAACGGATGCAGCGATGCAACAGCGCGCCTCCCGATTGGGCGAGCAGATTCGCGCCGAGAACGGCATCAGGCGCGCCGTTGCCTATATCGAGCAGCACGTTAGGAGAGAAGTAGTTTAATGTTGTTTGAAGACGATTTGGCGTAGGAGACAGAAGGCGCGGAGGCTATATCAGCGTGTATACGCCTCCGCACGGCTATAACTCATGGTATCGCGCCACATGGCGCAGTTGTCAAGAATGACTTATAGCTAAGTCGTTTTGCGCCCAACACCGCCAAGACAGAGCGAGCGCTCAGGCTGATCGAGCCACGGATCACTCGGCTCCGCCGGACGCCACAGCGGGGTGAATACCAGCCCTGGATCGACAAGGTCATAACCCTCGAAGATGCCGGCGATCTGCAATTTGGTACGCGGCGTCACAGGACGGACCGTGCGTACATAGAGATTCTGAAGCGCTTCAACAGCTTCTTTGTTAGAGACGCCATCGACTGTAGGATGTGAGAGGGCGATATAGCTGCCCGGCGTCAAGACATCGTAGAAACAACGCATCATTCGCGCCACCGCATCATCATCAACGATGAATTGGAAGACGGCGAAAAAGAGCGCCGCAACGGGACGCTTAAAGTCAATCAATCGATGCACATCGGGATGATCGAATATGGCCTTGGGTTGAGAAACATCAGCCTGGATAGCGGCAACCCGATCGCCCGCCTGATCATTCTCGATCACCATATGGCTGAGTTTGGCCGCCACCGGATCACTGTCCACATAGACAACCCGCGCATTGGGATTGTGGCGGTGTAATACCTCATGTACATTTCCTAACGTCGGCAGACCTGAACCACCGTCCAAAAACTGGTCGATCCCCTGCTGATGGAGATAGTTCACAACACGTCGTAGAAAATACCGATTGATACGCGCACTCAAGGGCGCATCCGGGTACAACGCACAGAGCTGTTCAGCAGCTTGCCGATCAGCTTCAAAGTTGTGTGACCCGCCTAAAAGATAGTCGTAGATGCGGGACGCATTGGGCTGTTCCTCTCGCTCGTAAGCACTTGACGATAGGCTCATAGGCACCTCCAAGCTTGTAGTTGGTTCGAGAAACGCCAGTATGTGAACAGAAACGGTAGGAGAGAGTATAGCCAGACAGGCGATAAAATGCAAATGTTAAAAATGTGATCGGTGAGGATGACGCGATGAGGTGAGGCCGCAGGGAGGCGTTGCGGCGATGCGGTGAGAGACGGGAACAACACGATGGGTAATGGGTAGAGGCACACACATTGGTGTGCCTAAAAGACGTAACGTAGCAGCGCACCGGCGTGTACGCCTCCAGGGCTCAGAGCCGCCCGGCGACATGCCCAATGACCAATTCCTCTGTGGTCATATACGCTGGTTGATCGGCAAGCTGGGCAATCGCCCGCGCAACATCCTCGGCTTTGAGCATATTGGCGCGATTCCAATCACCGGGGAGGCTCGCCCACAAGTCTGTATCGGTGGCAGCAGGCAGCACAGTGGTGACCCGAATGCCCCGCGGGCGCAGTTCTTCGCGGATGGCGCTTGAGAAGCCCAACAGTCCATGCTTGGCTGCTGTATAAGCGGCCCAGCCGGGGAATGCCTGCCGGGACGCAACCGAAGCGACATTGACAATCAGACCGCCGGCGCGCATATGTTGAACCGCGTATTTGCAGGCCAGAAAGACGCTCGTCAGGTTGGTGCGCAGTGCCGCTTCCCAATCAGCCAGAGTCAATTCGTCGAATGGAGTGATGATGGCGCTCCCGGCGCTATTGACCAGCATGTCGATCTGGCCAGTAACAGCGGCTGCGGTCGTAATCATCTGCTGCACAGCGGCTTCGTCTGTCGCATCGCAGGGCAGCGCGACGGCAGTTGCACCTGACGCGCAAACTGCCGCCTCGACTGCTGCCAGATCAGTAACGGAACGCGCAGCCAGCGCCAAGTATGTCCCAGTCGTAGCCAATGCCTGCGCTGTTGCTCGCCCGATTCCGCGCGATGCGCCTAGCACGACAACGACCCGCCGCTGTTGCTGGTTAGGCATTGTATCAGACATCGCGACCCAGGGAGCGGTTGATATGATGCATAAACTCGGCGCGCGTTTGCTGATCGGTGCGGAACACGCCGCGCATCGCAGATGTCGTCATGCGGGCATCGGCTTTCTTCACGCCGCGCATGACGCCGCACAGATGGACGCCTTCGGCGACAACCGCAACACCTTGTGGCTGCAGCATCGTATCGATGAAGTTGGCGATCTGTACCGTCATCCGTTCCTGAACCTGGAGTCGCCGGGCGTACAGGTCGACAATGCGCGGGATCTTGCTCAACCCAACGACTTTGCCTTGCGGAATGTAGGCAACGTGAACCTGGCCCATAAACGGCAGCATATGGTGCTCGCATAGGCTATAGAATTCGATATCCTTGACAATCACCATCTCGTCGTAGTCCACGGTAAAGATGGCATCGTTGATCAGCGCCTGCGGATCGACGCGGTAGCCGGCGGTCAGTTCGGCAAACATCCGCGCGACGCGGGCCGGCGTCTTCTCCAACCCTTCGCGCTCAGGGTCTTCATCGATCTCGCCGAGGATTGTTTGGACTGCCGCTTCGATCTGCGGGTTGCCGGCGAAGCTTAGGTTCTCGATTTTGCCTTCTCCCACAACCGTCAACTCATCCGCTGCCGCCGACTGAAAATCTATCGCTAGGGCGTCGTCCCAGGACTGATGCCTGGTATTTCCATTCGTATGTGTCTTCACAGTGTTCCTTTTCTCGATGCTGAGTGTATTGATTTTTCCACAATAAGAAACCGACCTGATTATAGCCGATGTGCGTCGTTTATCTACACACTTCGCGCCATACCCATGCATGATTTGGTTTTTCCGACATCTATGAAACGTTCTGTGGCGCTCCTGTGCCGGCATACTCGAAGACGTTCTTTTTGGTTTCCCATAATGCAAGATGGGCTAAACGACCTTCGAAGCGTGGCGCCAGCGTTTCCCACAGGTACACGACGATATTTTCACCAGTCGAGGTGCGCGTGGCAAACCAGGCAATTTCCTGGTCCAGGAAACGATGATCGAGTTGATCGAGAATACCCCGGACCAGGCGATCCATTTCGGTGAGATCGATCACCATGCCCGTTTCCGGATCGACCGGTCCGCGGACTGTGACGTCGAGGGTGTAGTTATGTCCATGCCCCTTGGGGTTGTTGCACTTGCCGTAGATCTCACGGTTGGCCTCGTCGCTCAGATCGGGGGCATGCAAGCGGTGGGCCGCAGCAAAGACGTATGAACGGCTAAAACTCGCTTCGCTCGCACCGGCGTATTCCGCCCAGAGGTCGTTCATCTCATACAAGCGCAGCCGAGCAAGATCGACTCCAGCAGGAAGCTTCGGCGCGATCAGGCGCCAGAGCACCCGTACGATATTCTCGGTTGTTGGGATCTGGTCCTGAAAATAGGGTGTGTCTTCATTCAAATGGCGATGGTCGAATTCCCCCAGCACGGTGTTGATGATGGCTTTCAAATCAGTCATATTCATAACCATGCCGGTGACCGGGTCGACCTGTCCCTTGATCGTCACATCAAGGGTATAATTGTGGCCGTGGCCGTATGGATTCGCGCATTTACCAAAAACGTGCCGGTTGCGCTCTTCGTTCCAGTCCGCGCGCCAATAACGGTGCGCCGCAGAAAATTCAAAACGACGGGTAGCGTAAACCATACTATTTCAAAGGACGATTACCAAGCTTGACAGGCCGGTGATGTGCCGTCCCTGCTCCTTTCCAGCTAGGCGTGAACTGCTAGGCGCGAAGGCAACCTCGCCCTCTGCTGCCAGAGTTGCATCTTTGGCGTTGTCCGTTTACCTTTAGAGTGTGATTCGTGTGTGCGGGAGCGGGGACAAGGGTTTGCGGCCCGCATTATTCCATTCTAGCGGCGTACATGCTGCGCGCTGGCAAGAAGAGTGTGCGGTAGAGACCCACACAGTGCAGTCAACACTCGATATATTCCAGTATCAATTATACTGGAAATGTTACACGCGACACAGGTTTTTCTAAAAAACTCGTTCCTGTGAACGGGCAGTTGTTAAATCGTACCATATGCACAGCTTTTGTCAAGGATGCTGTGCAAGTTCGAGAGGAATGCATGTCGATACAGATAACCATCGCTGCGCTGACTGGTGATTTTGTGCTCTACCGCGATCTGCAACCGTGCGATCCCAAGCTGCCAGGCCTAGCCGAGTTGCGGAGCGAACTCGGGTTTTCGCCGGATTTGCTGCCCCGCAAGCGCGACCCTGACGGTGCCAAGGTCATTCTGGAGATTATTCGGCAGGCCAGCGCACAACAGGGGTCAGCCGCTCCGCAAGCATTTCTGGTGATCGGCGATACCGATAACGACCGTCATTTCGCCAATCACCTGCGTCACATCAGCGGCTGCCCAGTACGCGCATTCATTGGCGTCGACCATCTCGCTGACCCGCCAGATATGCGCTGGGACGGCGAAACGGCCACAGCAAACCGCTGGGCTTTGCTCGAAACATGGCTTGACCAAGTGCGTACCGATGATCTAGTCAACGAGCAGACCGTTGTGCTGCTCGATATTGATAAAACCTTGCTTGGGCCGCGCGGTCGCTGCGATGTCGCGATCGACGATGCGCGCGCCGAGGGCGCATGGCGGATCGCAAGCGTCACGTTGGGCGATGCCATCGAACAGCGCGCCTTTCACTCATTTTATGCTACGCTCTGCCGCAAAGAGTATCATGGGCTGACTCTTGATAACCAGGATTATGTCGTGTACATCGCAATGCTGCTGGTCAGTGACACGCTATCCTTTGATCAGTTGCGCCAGGGTATGGTTGACGGATCGTTCCATACTTTCACGACGCTGTTGGGAGCCGTTGAGCCGCGGCTGCATCCAGCGCTGGCCAACCTCCAGGCAGAGATCCGGGCGGCTGATGCGGCAGGCGACCCCACGCCCTTCAAGGCTTTTCGCCACGCCGAGTTCGTCGCAACAGTCGCACGTATGACTGATGGGCGGCTGACGCTCTGTCGCGAGGTTGTGGAGTTGGCGCAACACTTGGCGGCGCAGGGCTTATGCTGCGTGGCCGTGTCCGACAAGCCTGCCGAGGCGTCGCTGCCTACGCCGGAGCAGACGCTTGCAGGGCTACAACCTTTACACTACACAGCAGCCTGGGTTGCATAATGAGAAGGCGCCTTAGAGATGCACCAATGTGTGCTAGGAAGGGCGCACCGAGGTGTGCGCTACCAAACGTGCAGATGTGCAGAATGAGTTTGAAACGAGGATCACTAAAGCTATGTCGTCAACACGATCACCATATCAACTGAGCGACCTGTTCACCGCCCGTACGCGCACTTTGATTCCGCCGCTCTTTGGCGCGGTCACAACAGCGGGGCCGGAGTTGATCAGCCTGGAGTATGGCCTGGCCGATCCGACTTGCTTTCCGCGAGACGACTTGCTTGCAGCGACGGCAACGGTTCTGGCAGAAGACATCGAAAGCTTGAACTACGCTCCAACCTCGATGGATTTGGTTGCCCAGATCCTGGCCCGTTTGCAAGCGCAGGGCATTGCCGCAGAACGCGATACCTTGCTCGTCGGCTACGGTTCGAGCCAGATCCTGGGTCTGTTACCGGGCTTGCTGGTTGAACCAGGCGATGTTGTCTTGATCGAGGGGCCAAGTTTTCTAGGAGCGGTCCACCAGTTTGCGACCGCCGGCGCGCGCTTGATCACCATCCCAACCGATGCCGATGGGATAGATGTGGAAGCGCTTGAAGCAATGCTGATTGAACTACAGCGCGAAGGGATCAGGCCGCGTTTCGTCTATACCATCCCGACTTTCCACAACCCGACTGGGGCGACGCTGAGCCTGGAGCGGCGCAAGAAGTTGGTCGCGCTTGGCGCTGCATATGGTGTGTTGATCGTCGAAGACGACGCTTATGTCGACCTGCGTTTCGAGGGTGCGCCACTGCCCAGCCTGGCCGCCCTCGATAGCGAGGGGTGGGTCATTCGGGTCGGCACATTCTCGAAGATCCTGGCGCCGGGGCTACGGGTGGGATGGGCGCACGCCCATCCAGATATCAGAGGGCGCTTAGCGATGCTCAAAGCCGAGGGCAGCACCGGCTCGTTCTTGACCCAACTCGTCGCGCGCTACTGCGCCGATGGCCGACTGGAACGCCATATCGAGGCCCTGAACGTCCACTATCGCCGCAAGCGCGACGTGATGCTCGCTGCAATCGACCGTGAGTTTCCCGAAGATGTTCAGGTGACGCGACCGGCTGGCGGCTTCTTCGTTTGGTGCAAGCTGCCGCCGGACATCAGCGCTACGGACTTGCTTCCCTATGCCGAAGCGCGCGGCGTGACCTTTCTGCCTGGTACAAGCTGCTTTGCGGATGGCCAGGGCGACGATGGGATCAGGCTGGCATTCAGTTATCAACCCGCCGAAAAGATTGCGACGGGGATTACTCTGCTTGGCGCTGCGATGCGTGATCTGCGCGAAAAATAGCCCGTAACCTTTTCGCTGTTTACCCGTTTGTTTCAAAAAGTCTATCGTGCCTGAAGGAGCGGCGGTGACAGCGCGCGATTCCGATCTAGCCAGCATAGTAGCGCGGGCGCAAGCAGGCGATCATGCGGCATTTGACGCAGTCTATGATCGTTTTGCTGATCCGTTGTTTCGTTATCTCTACGCACGTTGCGGCAACACGACGCTGGCCGAAGAACTGACCAGCGAGCTATGGGTGCGGGTTGTCGAACGCCTGCCCAGGTTTCGCTTCCCGCGCGATAATCCCGAAGCCGCCTTTGCGGGTTGGCTGTATCGGATTGCACAAAACCTGGTCACCGACCATTACCGTCGCAAAGCCAACACCGATGTAACGCTCGCCGAAACCATCTCCAATCGAGACGCAGCGCCCGACGAGCAGGTCATTGCGAGTGACAAACAGCGGGCGTTGCACGCCGCGATGGAACAGCTTACACCGGATCAGCGCGAAGTGATTATGATGCGTTTTATCGAAGAGCGTAGTCATGCCGAAGTGGCTCAGTTGACCGGGCGCTCAGAGGGCGCAGTCAAGGTAATGCAGCATCGGGCGCTGGAAGCGCTGGCACGGCTCATGCGTCGGTGGCGCGACTAAGCTAGCGACTATCAACTATCTTGGAATAAGGGTTTATCCGAAATTTTGCCTAACGGGCTAGCAGGATTAATGATGAATCATCACGACAGCATTGAGAACATCGTTGATCAGTGTCTGCTGCGCCTCGACGCTGGCGAGAGCGTCGCCGAGTGCTTGCGTGACTTCCCACAACAAGCTGTTGAGTTGGAGCCGATGCTGGTCGCTGCCACAACGCTCCAGCAGTGGCAGGCGCCGACGCTTGCTCCAGCCGTGCGTGAAGCGGCCCGTACCAAGGCGCACGCCGCCCTGCGCAGCCAACAGCACCCCAAACGGCTTGGCGACCGATATGGCTTTGTAACAGGATTGGGTGGGGGGCTACCGCTGCGGTTTGGTTTTGCGCTGCTGATGGCGCTTGCGTTGCTCGGCAGCAGCGTCGCATATGCGCAGGCAAGCCTGCCCGGCGACCCGCTCTATGGATTGAAACGCGCCAGCGAGCAAATCAACGCTTCGCTAGCCAGTGGAACCGAGCAGCGCCTTCAGAACCAGCTTGAACTGGCCAACCGTCGCCTAGAAGAAACGAGTTCGCTCCTGCGACAAGGCCGCCCGCTCGACCCCAACTTGCCCGCAGATCTGAGGCGTAACTATGCCCTGGCCCAGGCGGCGATCGAACAAGCTGATCCAGCGGAGCGTTCACACCTGAATGTCATCTATGTCAATCTTGCTCGTGAGCAGCAGCACATTCTGGCAACGACTCTGGAACAGATTCCCGCTTCCCCCGATCGAGATCTCTTGCAGCAAGCCCAAGAAGCAAATGAATCAGCGCTAAACCAGGCTGCTCCGCCGTCGCCTGCTCCGGTCACACCGACGGCAACGCCATCGCCGGTGCGCGAATCGATGCCAACCCGTCCCGCTGCCACGCCAACAGCGCTGATTGAAACACCCAGTAACGGCGGAGACAACCGTGGCTCTGGCAACAACAACAACAACAGCAATAGCAATGGCAATGGCAATGGCAATGGCAATGGCAGGGACAATCGCGGCCCTGGCAACAACAATGGCAACGGCAAGGACAACCGTGGCCCTGATGACGACCGCGATAGGGACGACAATCGCGGCCCTGGCAACAACAATGGCAACGGCAAGGACAACCGTGGCCCTGATGACGACCGCGATAGGGACGACAATCGCGGCCCTGGCA
>JAKSDJ010000966.1 GCA_022360155.1 Chloroflexales bacterium
CATACCCCTTTTCAGACAGCCTCTTAGACAAAACTTCTAACCACTCTACAGTATGACGACAACACCGTTGAGCGCATTACCTTGAGGCGTAGGCGCACTGAGGCGCAGACATGCCGATACCGCCGCCTCGCCTCATGTCGTTGCGAACCAGCGTCAAAAGTGGTAAGACGCGCAATATCCAGGTATAATGAACTTGGCAAACGGTTTGGCGCACACGATACTATGCCTAAGCGACAGCGCCGCGCCTTGCGCCACGGATTACAGACACACTAAACGAGTGATATTTGGACGATTGAGAAGGAAGAATGGCAAAGATTATGGTCGCCATGAGCGGCGGCGTAGATAGTTCGCTGGCGGCAACCTTGCTCCACGAAGCCGGCCACGAAGTCATTGGCGTCACCATGCATCTTTGGAATGACGACGACGAGCGGCTGGCCGAGAGTCTCTGCTGCTCGCAGGAGATGACGGCGAGCGCCCGGCGGGTCTGCAACCACCTTGGTTTACCCTATTATGTCTTTAACTACCAGAAGGAATTCCGCCGCCACGTCATCGAGTATTTCCTAAACGAATATACGCGCGGCTACACGCCCAACCCCTGTATGGAATGCAACCGCGAGATCAAATTCCGCGCGTTGTTGAGTCGGGTCAAGGCTTTAGGCTTCGACTATCTGGCGACGGGGCACTACGCCCGAATCCAAGAGTGCGTCGCTGGGCGATCAGCGTCGCACGACCCAGAGTACGCGCTGCTCCGCGGCGTCGACCATGCCAAGGATCAGTCCTATATGCTCTACATGCTCCAACAGGACGACCTGGCGCGCCTCACATTTCCGCTGGGTAGCTATACCAAGGCGCAGGTGCGAGCAATGGCAGCCGAGCGCGGCCTGGCCAGCGCCGACCGCCCGGAGAGTCAGGATATCTGCTTCGTTCCAGGCGGCGACTACCGCAATTTACTGCAGGAAGAAGCGCCGGAGAGCATCAGGCCCGGCCCGATCGTAGACCTGGAGGGACGCGAGATCGGCCAGCACCGCGGGCTGCCATTCTACACCATCGGTCAGCGGCGGGGCTTGGGCCTAGCCGGCGGCGGCCAAGCCCTCTTTGTGACCGCGCTTGATACGGCGCGCAACGCGCTGGTCGTCGGCCCCGCCGCCGCAACCCTCCAGCAGACATTCGAGGTCGAAGGGCTTAGTTTCGTGAGCGGCGTCTGGCCGACGACGCCCTTGACCTGTGCTGTTCAGGTGCGAGCGCACGCCGAGGCGCGCCCGGCTGAAGTTGTACCGCTTGACCAACGGCGGGTGCGGGTCGCCTTTCAGCAGGCGCAGCGTGCGATTACGCCTGGCCAAGCCGCCGTCTTCTATGAGGGGGAGCGGGTGATCGGCGGCGGACGAATCGCTCGCCCCCGACTAGAGTAGAGAGAAGGCTATGAACAACATCGCCCCGGCTACCCTACTGCTCCTACTGATCGCCACAGCTTGCGCCGCGCTTGCCCATGTCTTCTGGGGACGCCGATGGAAGCAACTGCCCATCTTCTGGCTCGCCGCGTTTATGGGCTGCCTCGTCGCCTATGGGTTTGGGCTGCATGTTCCGCTCGACCTGCCTGCGCCGGCGGGCATACCGGTCCTAGAGGCGGTACTAGCGGCGTGGCTACTACTTATCGTTGCCTCACGTCTGCGAGTATGATATAATTTGGCCCATTCCTTAGCCCTGAAATCGGCCAGGGGATGCAAGATCAAGCCAAGCGGCGCGCCGGGCTGCGGCGCCGACAGCAAGGGAGTTGTAGCGTGTTTAGGTGGATTGGTATTGGCGTAGCCGTTCTGCTGGTTGGGCTTATTGCTTTTTCTTTGGCGGCGATCCTGTTGCCGCCAGGCTTTCGCGAAGGGGCGCGAGATATTTTTATTGTGATTCTAGCTTCACTGCAACTCGTCGGCGCCATTCTAACCATAGCCTTGCTCATTGCCGTTCTCTTCGCCATAAATGAAATCAACAAACTCGCCCGCAACACCATCGTGCCCAAGATTGACACAGCAATGACCAAAGTCAATGAACTCATCGATATGGTAAGCCCTCGCATTGATACCGCGACCGTGCGAGTCACAGAAATTGTTGATAATGCGCGTACCGCAACCGACAATGTACGCGACACCTCTGGCGCTGTCACGACGACAACCGTTTTCGTCGCCGAACGGGTTGTCTCGCCGATTATCCGCTTTTCGAGCTTGGTCGCGGGGGTGCGAGCCGCAGCCACCACGCTGGCGCAACGTGATCGAAAGCCCGAAGAAGAAAGCATCCAGCCCAAATCCAGCTAAAGCCAATGTACTTATCACAAACCAGTACCTGCAAACTATTGTCGACCGTAATCCTCCATGTTATCATAGGGGTATTTCAATGAGCAGGTCAGGTTTGCTACGCCGTCGGCTCTTAACTATATCAGTACACACCATCTTTCTTACGATCCGGGGTTGGCACGTGCAGATCAAGCGATACTCAAAGCGTGCTACTATCCGTACAGTGTCAGAGCATGGTCTCATAGGGATTGTCGATTAAGCATCAGGTGATCACTGGAGTATAATGGTCTGCGCCCTATCGACTGTGTAAGCGGCCTCGTGATTGTATTGCTAGATCATGCGACAGTTTATAATCGAGAAAAGCGCTTCAGCGTTCTGTCGTCCCAATGCTCCGCCATCTTTTGCCAGTTTGGGCATCAAATGGCATAATTGTAGGCAATACCAATCGCCTCGCTGAGCGAGCACAGGCATTGTCGTCATATCTGGTGCATACCGGTTCACGCAACGACGTATCGCGGCAGCGTCTCGTATCACGTAAGAGGCATTGCAATGGCGTTGGTTGGCAATATTCGAGACTTTGGCTTATCCGACTTCTTGTATCTGGTTGATCGCGGGTATAAGACCGGCGGGTTGCATCTAACCCGAGGCAATGAAAAGGCAATTCTGTTCTTTGACAAAGGCAAGCTCATTCATGCCTCACGCCAGCAAAATGATATGACTGGCGAGTTGTTGATCCGGCTGGGAAAACTCACCCCGCAACAACTTGGCCAAGCCAGGCAGCAGCAACACAATGGCCTGTCACTAACACAGACGCTGATTTCTCAGCGTCTCATCACACAAGATGAGCTACAAGAAGCGCTCCAGATGCATATCGAGGAGTCGGTTTATGGGTTATTCGGCTGGCCTGATGGTGAGTTTCGATTCGAACAGGGTCAAAAACCCAGTTCTGATGCGCCAGTGATGCCGACGCCAATCCCCGTCGAAAACCTGATCATGGAAGGGGTGCGTCGGATCGACGAATGGGGCCGGATCAAAGATCGTATCCCCAGTACGGATATGATTGTGCGATTTATCGATCAACCGGGCGAAAAGGCCAAAGGCGTTAAGCTAGCGCCGGAAGAATGGCGCGTCTTTGCCAGGATCAATGGAAAAGACACACTGACCGACATTGCGCAAAAGACTAGCCTGAGTGAATTTGATGTATGCCGGATTGTCTATGGCTTTGTGACTGCCGGGTTGGTCGAGGTGATCAAGAAACCTAAACCTGCGCCTTTGACCTCGTCCGCTCGCGGCGCGCAGCCAATGGAGCCGCCCAGGCTCAAAAAGAGTCTGGTCAACCGTATCATCAATCGTATTCGTGGTATGTAAGATTGTGCGCTCCAGCCAGGGCACAGCACCGTAGCGGAGGGCCGGTGTGCAGACGGTAAAAATGGTGATTAGCGGCGCGGTGAACGCCGGAAAAACCGAGTTCATCAAGGCCATCAGTGAGATCGAGGTGGTTTCGACCGAAAGGCGGGCCACCGACGATACCAAACACATTAAGAAAGAGACAACCGTGGCGATGGATTTCGGTCGCATCGCCATTGCTGATGATCTCGTGTTGCACCTTTTTGGCACGCCGGGTCAGAAGCGGTTCGACTTCATGTGGGAAATCCTCTCGGAAGGGATGTTGGGGTTAGTCCTCTTGGTTGATAGCACTCGCCCGGAGACGTTTCGCGAGACTAATCGAATTATTGATTTCTTCGTCTCGTACCGCGATACTCCATATGTGATCGCTGCCAATAAGCAGGATCGCCCCAACGCCTGGTCGCCTGATGAGTTGCGGTTAGCGCTACGCCAGCCGCCGCACATCAAAGTCTTGCCGTGCGTCGCATCAGAACGCGAGAGTGTTAAAAACATTCTGCTCGAGTTGTTGTATGTGATACTCCAACGTAGCGAAGACTAGCGTATTTGCACAATAATTACCGCACTTGTTCAAGCGCAGCGATAAACAGGACTTATCGCTGCACTTTTTGTCTTTGACAATCTGTTTCGAGCAACACCTGACAGCCAACCTCTCATGCTTCCCGGTTGTCATCTAGATCTCCCGCCTGCGGCGTACGGAAAACTTCGCTGATAATCTCTTCGATTGGCGGCTCAGCGATAGTTACATCGGCGACGGGAAGTTCAGCGAGCATACGCGCGCCAATCCGCGTCGTCTTGGCGCGATCCACCAGGAGATCAGCCTCCAAGCCATCAAGACGCTCAACGATACCGTAACAGGCGAGCGCTTCTGCAACGACCGGCTGGGCCAGTTCCACACGGATGAGTTTGTGCGGCGCAACCTGCTCGATCATCTTCTGTAAGTCGCCATCGTAGAGCAGTTTCCCCTGGTTGATGACGATCACCCGCTTGCACAACGCGGTGACATCAGCCATATAGTGGCTGGTGAGCAGCACAGTTGCATCATAGCGCCGGTTATACTCGGCAATGAACTCCCGCACCCGCGCCTGCATGGTTACGTCGAGGCCAATGGTTGGCTCATCGAGAAAAAGGATCTTGGGGCGATGTAACAGCGCAGCGGCAAGCTCGCACTTCATCCGCTCGCCCAAACTGAGCTTGCGCACTTGCTTCTTCAGCAAATCGCCCAGATCGAGCAACTCGGTCAACTCGGCCAGAATACGACGGTAGTCCTCTGCGGGCACTTCATAAATCACCCGGTTGACCTCGAAAGTCTCCGATGCGGGCAGATCCCAGAGCAATTGTTGCTTCTGCCCCATCACCAGCGTAATCTGCTTGAGGAATGCGTTCTGACGCACGAACGGTTTAGCCCCCAGCACCTCGACTACGCCACTGGTTGGATAGAGCAGCCCGGAGAGGACTTTGAGCGTCGTCGTTTTACCAGCGCCGTTGGGACCAAGAAAACCAACCATCTCGCCAGGAGCGATGGAGAAGGTAATGTTATCGACAGCTTTGACGATCGCATAGCGACGGCGCACAAAAGCGCGGAGCGAACCAATCAGTCCCGGCTCCTTGTGGTGGACTTCATAATACTTGCGTAAATCAGAAACAACAATGCTCATATCTAAGCGCTTTCCAGCTTATCAAAAGCGGTGGTGAGCGTCCGAAAGTATCTGGATGTGGTATTATGAAGCTACCCGGATTGCCCATATGTCTGGAGCATCTTGCGGGAGTCTTTGCTTGACAAGCTACTCATTAGGTAGAAGCCATGGCTATAAAAAAACGTGTTTTGATTCTTTCTACAAGCTCAGGCTCAGGGCATAAGGCCGCTGCTGCCGCCCTTGAAAAGGTGTTTCGCCAGTCTCCGCTAGTTGCTGAGGTTGTTAATAAAGATGCTTTGGACTTCACGAATGAAGCCTTTCGTAATTTATACTCTGACTTCTTCCTCAGTCTGGTTCAGAACAACCCGCACTTTTTGGGCTGGTGGTACGATGAGAGCGACGAACCCTGGCGCACCGACGATGTACGACTCCTGCTTGACCGACTGAATCTGCAGCCGATGGTCAAGTTTGTCAGAGAATTTCAACCCGATATTACAGTCTGCACCCACTATATGCCCGCCGGGATTATCGCACACCTGCTTGAAAAACGAAAGCTGCGCACCATGCTTTCGATCGTCACGACCGACTATGATTTTCACTCGATGTGGTTGAGCCGGCTGTTCCACCGCTATTTTGTGGCCCTCAACGAAACGAAAGCGCATCTCGTCGCCTTTGGTCTGCCTGAAAATCGGATTACTGTTTCTGGCATTCCAGTAGACCCTGCTTTTGCCGAACCGCTGGACAGCGACCTCATCCTGTCGAAATATGACCTCAAGCCGGAAAAGCCGACCATCCTGCTTTCTGCAGGTACAGCCGGCGGTACGCCAATAATGGTTGTACTCGAACGCTTGATGCAGTTACGCCACGATACGCAAATCATTGTGGTGTGCGGCAGGAATGCTGAACTCAAACGTGACGTCGAAGTGTTCGTGGCTCCACAGGCGAGCACCTTTCGTGTGCTAGGGTATACAACCGATATGGCCAATCTGATGAAAGCGTCAACCCTATTCATTGGCAAACCGGGCGGGTTGACAGCTTCAGAGGCTATGGCAGCGGGCTTGCCGATGGCGATCATTTCGCCTATCCCCGGCCAAGAGGAACGGAATAGCGACCATCTCTTGGAGAAAGGGGCGGCCATCAAGTTCAACGATACGACGGTTATCGCTTACAAAATCGATCGACTCCTCGATGACCCGGAATGCCTCCAGCGCATGCGCGAGTGCGCCAAGCGATTGGGCCGACCCAATGCGGCACAGACTATTGCCAACACGCTGCTCGACGAGGATCATACTCGACCCGTTGAGTTAAGCCGTCAGGCTCAACAGCGCATGGCCGAAGTCGTCAAGCGTACTGATGAAGCGCCGGTTCAACGCGAGTCGACCGGCGCGCCACAGTTTCTCCTCTATAACTCCCAGAACGGGGTCATGGTCGGAACACTAAGCAAGGCGCAATTCCAGTTCTTAGCAAAGTATCTGGAGAAAGAGGGCACAGACGACCACGACTACTATATCATTCCAGCCACGATTGATATGCTACGCGAGCAAGGCGCCGACCCTGAGTTAATCGCAATCCTCCTGCGGGCAATCGCCTATACCGGTGAAGCCGATGTCCATTGGATCCAATGTTGACGAGAAATAGTCGAGGATTGCGAATGGCGCGTGTGAGACTGGACCAGCAAACATGCCGCCCTGCTAGCCTGTCAACGTGCCACCCTGCTAACCTGCCAACGGCCCTTTATATATCAACAGTCGCTTCCAGGAAGCGCCCGGCAACCCGGTCCCAGTCGAAGCGGCGCACATAATCTTGCCCAAAAGCCCCATAAGCAGCGCACAAGTCGGGCTGAGCGAGGAGTTCCAATAGTGCTTCGGCCAGGGTGTCGGGGTTGGCTGGCGGAACCAGGATGCCAGCCTGGCGCTGGGGCACGACTTCGGGAATAGCGGCGGCGGTGGTGCTGACGATGGGCAGCCCGCTGGCCATCGCTTCGAGGAAGACGATCCCGAAGCCCTCCTGGATGCTGGGCAGACAGAAGACAGTGCTACGCCGATACCAGTCAATAACCGCGTTATCATCGGGGAGAGCGCCAGTGAAATAGACTGCGGAGGTGAGGCGCAGGCGTTGAGTGAGGGTTCGTAGCGCGCTGTGTTCCGGCCCATCGCCGACAATAACTAGGCGGGCGGATGGGATTTGCCGATGTACCTGCTGGAAGGCCAAGAGCAGATCGGCGATCCGCTTCCGAGGATACTGGCGAGCCACGCAGAGTATCGTCAAGGACTCGCGTTCATACGTGCTGCGAACAAGCGCACCCTGCCAGCCGGCCAGGTCAATTCCTTCCGGAACGATACGGATACGGCGGATTGGCACACCGTAGTGTTGGTTGATAACCCGGCGACAGTAGTCGCTGGTGGTGAGCACGAGCGGCGAGCGGCGCGCATTGATACATTCCAATCGCGAGAGGGTCCAGAGCAGACGCCGGACCACGCCGCTTTCGTAACGCATTTCCTCGGCAATCACGCCTTTAATGCTGCAGGTGTAGGGAGTGTTGCGCGACCAGCCTGCGTAGAACACGCCATCGATGTCGAATCCAACCACCAGATCATAGGAGAGGTTTCGCAACAACGCGGGAAGTTGCAGATTAAAGCACAGCCGGCGCAGAGGCATTGATTGCGGCCACGTGAAGGTTGGCGCGATGCGGGTGACACTATGCCCACGCTGGATTAAGGCCTGCCCAAGACCACCGATGGCCGCTGCCGTACCGCTGCCGTCCATCACCTGTTGATGCCAGGAGTCGAGAAAAGCGATACGAAGCGGTTTTGATTCGTTCAACATTGTATAGTGTGTTGCAAACCCGCCGTAAGACCGATCCTTGGCTCAGCGCCTCTCTTTATTATAACCCTATTCTGGGAGACAATACTGCTGTGTAATGGCGCTAACGATCTCCCGGCGCCGGTTGTGACCGGACAGTTGCCAGTTCAGCTGATCAGCTTGAAGTGGAGTAATGTTGGTCTAGGAAGACAAGGGCGATGTTGGCAAAATTCCGTGTGCTGTTGCGCGCAGCATGGATCGAGGCGCTGACCTACCGGGCACAGGTGATTATCTGGGCGCTGACCGGCGTGCTGCCGCTGGTGATGCTGGCGGTGTGGCGCCAGCTGGCTGCCGATGGGGCGATTGGCGGCTACAGCGGCGAGGATTTTATCGCCTACTACATCAGCTCCGTCGCCATTCGCCAGTTGACCGGGGTGTGGATCATCTGGGATCTCGAACACGACATTCGGATGGGAGAGATTTCACCGCACCTGCTGCGCCCGTACCACCCTTTGGTACGATATCTCACCTTGGCATTGGCCGACAAGCCGCTCCGCGCGCTCCTGGTCACGCCGCTCTGCCTGATTACCTTGGTGTTGGCGCCGGGCGCGCTGCCGCAACCCGATATGTTGAGCCTAGCTGTGTTGCCCCTGGCCATCGTGCTGGGGTTCTTGGTCTATTTTTGTATGCAGTGTTGTATCGGTCTACTCGGCTTCTGGCTTACCCAGGTACTCGCGCTGCAAGACCTGTGGTTTGGCTTCTATGCCCTGGCGAGCGGTTACCTCATCCCGCTCGACCTCTTCCCAGCTGAGGTGACCCAGGTGCTGGCACTGCTGCCGTTTCGCGCCCTGCTCAGCTTTCAGCTAGAGTTATTATTAGGCAAACTCACGCCAATGCAAGTCGCCGCAGGTCTTGGCCTCCAGATATCCTGGCTGCTCACATTCTTTGTTTTGATGCGCTGGCTCTGGGCGCGAGGTTTGCGCCAATACAGCGCGGTAGGCGCCTGACGATTTCCTGGCTAAAGGTTTGACAAGCCCTTGCCGTTCGGCTATAATCTGGAATCGAGTGGGCCGCTAGCTCAACTGGCAGAGCAGCTGACTCTTAATCAGCGGGTTGGGGGTTCGATTCCCTCGCGGCTCACCATAGGACAGACGGAGATCTAGGGATCTCCGTCTGTTTTTATTTCCCGCCGTTAGCGCGCCCCGAGCAACAGTTCGACCGTGAGTTGGTCAAGCCGCTCGTAGGGCATACCGCGCGCGCCGAGCGCCTTGCGATCAAAGGCATGATCCTTCAGCGTAGTGGCTTTAGTCGCAGTATAACCGCCATTCCAGACTGGCGCACTGCCATCGTCAGCGGCGATTTCCTGCACCAGCGCCTGGATCTCCGGGTCTTCGCGCCAGCGCCGCGCCTTCTCCTTGAGGATCAGGTAGGTGCGCATGCAGCCGCGCGCAAACTCGCGCACTCCATTGTAGTCTTCGGTTCGGTAGGCGTGGGCGTCGAAGTGGCGGCTGCCCGCATACGCAACCTCTTCGAGAAACTTGACCAAGAAGAAGGCGGATTTCAGGTTCACCGATCCAAAGCGGAAATCCTGGTCGTAGCGGCCAAACGCCTGATCGTTGAGGTCGATGTGGAACAACTTGCCGGCTTCCCAAGCTTGCGCAACCGCATGAACAAAGTTCAGCCCAGACATATGCTCGTGAGCCGCCTCGGGGTTCAGGCCAACCATCTCGGGATGATCGAGGGTGGCAATAAAGCCAAGCATTGCGCCAACCGTCGCGAGATAGATATCACCGCGCGGTTCGTTCGGCTTGGGCTCCAAGGCAAACTTTAGATTGTAGCCCTGATCCTTGACGTAACTGCACAGGAAATTCAGCGCTTCGCGAAAACGCTTGAGGCTCTCGACTGGATCTTTGGCCGCATCGGTCTCGACGCCCTCACGCCCGCCCCAGAACACATAGACTTCCGCGCCAAGTTCGACCCCCAGATCGATGGCCCGCATCGTCTTCTGGAGCGCATAGGCGCGCACCCGCGCGTCGTTCGCGGTGAAGGCGCCGTCTCTAAAGGCGGGATCGGTGAAGAGATTGGTGGTTGCCATCGGCACACACAGACCAGTCTCTTGCAACGCACGCTTGAAATCCTGCACAATGCGTTCGTGGTCACTTGGTGTTGCGTCGATGGGGACGAGGTCGTTATCGTGCAGGTTCACGCCATAGGCGCCGGCCTCGCCAAGCAGGTGAACCAGTTCAACCGGTGAAAGCGGGGAGCGTACCGGCTCGCCGAACGGATCGCGTCCAATATTACCGACTGTCCACAGCCCAAACGTAAAATTATCCTCCGGTTTTGGCGTATAGTCCATAGAAACCTCCTCGCACGGCGCTCAGCCGCGCTTGCCCCGCCCAGCCATCCAGAACCCGGCTGCCAGCGCGCCCGCGCCTGCAGCAACCGGCAGCCAGCGTCGCATCCACAAGTCGTTCAAGACCACACGGGCCGTATTATAGCCGCTGGCCCCGAAGACTCCACCGCCGGGATGGGTGCTGGCGCCGGTCAGATACAAGCCTTTGATTGGCGCGCGATAACGAGCCAACTCCGGCAGCGGGCGGAAAAAAAACATCTGGTCGAACGACATCTCAACATGCATGACATTGCCGCGCAACAACCCTAAACGCTGTTCCAAGTCGAGCGGGGTTTGAATGAAGCGATCAATGATTGCGCCACGCATATTCGGCGCGTAGCGATACAGCACTTCCAAGATATTGTCGGCCACCTGCTCGCGGCGTTCGCTCCACTGCTTGCCGTTGGCCAGCTCGTAGGGGAAATACTGGGACCAGAGAAAGACGGTATGCTTGCCGGGCGGGGCCACATCGGGATCGATGGCGCTAAACGTCATCGCAATCACCGCCGGGTCGCGCGACGGTTCGCCGCGCAGGTAATCTTCGTAGGCCCGACGCACATAGTCCATCGTCGGGCAGAGGAGTTGCAAGCCATGGTGGCTTTCGTGGGGCTTACCGCCGCTCGGCGCCGCCAGATAGTCGGGCAAATCACTGGCCGCGCAGCGCACCGTCATGCCAAAGCCATTGCCGACCCGGATCTTATCCAGGCGATTGATCAACGCATTGGACAGATGCTCAGGACCAACCAGTTTGAGCAGCGTGGTCAGCACATGGGCGTTCGAGATGACCACAGACGCACTATAACGCCCGCCGTCTTCGGTTTCGACACCGCGCACTATACCGTGCTCGACGATAATCCGCTTGACCGGCGCATCGAGGATGACATCTCCGCCAAAACTGGTCAGGGCGCGAGACATTGCTTGTGTAAGCATGCCGCTGCCGCCGCGCGGATGTTTGGCGCCGCTGGTATGCAGCATAGCGTGCCAACCGAAGAAATCGCCAGCGCCAATCTCGTCGGGCGGCGGTCCGCTTTGGGCCGCCAGCCAAGTCATCGCCGCACGCATTGCTTCGCTCTCGAAGGTCTCGCTGATCAACTGACCATAGCTGGTAAAGAGCCGCCGGGTCACTTCCAGTGAAAACGCGGTTGGTCCTGCAGGCAAGGCATGGCGGGGCAGGCGAGGTAAACTCGCGGCAACACTGCCGAACAGGCGACTCACCGACGGTGGGTTGAGGAAGACATCAAAGACCGCATCATTGAGCGGTTTCCAGAAATCCATAAAGGCTCGGTACGCCTCGGCATCGCGGGGGCTAACAGTGGCAATACTGGCGCAAGTCTTGTCCACATCGCGATAGAAGCTGATTGAGCCGCTGCCGTCGGGTAAGGGGTAAAAGGCGTAGGGATCCATGTCGATATACTCCAACCCGTATTGTTCGAGCTGGAGATCGCGGACAATAGGCGTGAGATGGACCATAATATGCGCCGACGAGCCGACATCGATCTTGTAGCCGGGGATGACCTCTTCGGTACAAACCGCGCCACCGATAATCGGACGACGTTCGAGCAGCAACACGCGGTAACCGGCTTTGGCCAGGTAGCCCGCGCAAGTCAATCCATTGTGTCCGCCACCAACGACAATCACATCGTAATCTGTGGCCATGGGCTGTCTTTCTAGTCATAAAAGCAAAACACAGCTGTAGTATAAACCCAAAGTCCGATCTCATTTGCAAAGAACTAGCGAACCGCGCGCCAACCTTTGAATACCCGCCATACAAAGTGCAATGTTCGGTGTTTCTTGGCCCACGATTCGAGCATGGCGTTGACGTGCCGGCATCTGCGCCGTATAATGGCGTCCCAATGATACTCCATTGCGGAGAAACGCTCATGAAGCTACTCGTTTTTGTCACCAACGATTCTCAGGCCGATCCTACAGTTGATGCACTGGTCGAACAAGGCTTTCGGGTAACCCGCCTGGCAACGACCGGAGGGTTTCTGCGCAAGGGCAATACCACATTGCTGATTGGAGTGGAAGAAACACAAGTCGATCGGGTCATCGCCATCACTCGGCGAATGGCGCCCGGCACGCTTGTCATCACCCTCGATCTCGATCGCTACGAACGATTGTGAGCCGGAGGAGGCGAGGAGTAGATGAGTGGGCAAGCTGACGAGGCGCGCCAGCCTGCGAACGTTCAAACCCTTGTCCTGAGCCCTTCGGCGGCGCTCAGGACCGGCGCAGCCGAAGGATGTCAACCTGCTAACTTGTTAACGAATGCGCATTCTCTACATCGCCAGCGGCATCCCCGTCCCTGGTACGCTTGGCGGCTCGACCCACGCCTTTGAGGTGGCGCGCGGCCTGACTCAACGGGGTCATGCTGTTCATTTGGTCGCCGCGAGTAAGGAAGGATGGAGCGGGCTCGCTCCATTTACCCGGCCAGTTTCCAGCCGGCTGGCCGGATTCCATCTCCACCACCAGGATATCCCCAAAAGCATTGCGCTGCTCGGTGTACAACCGATTCTGCGCCTGGTTTGCGTCCTGCGCCCCGACGTGATTATCGAGCGCTACTATAATTTTGCCGGCGCGGGAATCTGGGCCGCACGGCGCTTGGGTATTCCCAGTCTGCTCGAAGTCAACGCGCTGATCATCGATCCGCCCGCCGTCTTCAAGCGCCGTCTTGACGATGCGCTGGGCGGACCAATGCGACGCTGGGCCATCACGCAGTGTCATTGGGCCAGCCGCATCGTAACCCCGCTACATACGACCGTTCCGGCGGAGATCCCGCGTAGGAAGATTGTCGAACTGTCCTGGGGCGCGGATGTGGAACGATTCGCGATTGAACGACAGAACAATGCACCAAACTCTAACTGCCAGGCGTCAACCGCCATCTTCCTCGGCTCGTTCCGCGCCTGGCACGGGGTAATCGACTTTGTCCGCGCGGCGATTCTCTTGCTGAAACAGGGGTGCGACTATCGCTTCGTGTTGGTCGGCGACGGCCCCGAACGAGCGCTGGCCGAGCAACTGGCGGCAGCCTGGCCGGGGCGCTTTCACTTTACGGGCGCGCTGGCCTATGAGATGGCGCCGGATGCACTGCGCAGCGCCGGTGTAGGCGTGGCGCCCTTCAATACAGCGCCGCATCCGGCGCTGCGCACAGCCGGTTTCTTCTGGTCGCCGCTGAAGATCTACGAATACATGGCGGCGGGACTGCCAGTTGTTACGACCGACCTGGCCCCGCTCAATCAGGTTATTCGTGAGGGCGTGGAGGGTACGCTTTTCCGCGAGGGCGATATCACAGGACTGGCGGCAGCGATGGATCGTGTACTGCGCGATCCGGCGGCAGCACAAGCCATGGGCGCACGGGCGCGTGAGCGTGTGGTTGCCCGTTATTCCTGGCAACGCCACTGCGCCGAACTGGAACGGGTGTTAGAGGAGATGCGCCACTCTGGATAGAGCGCCCAGGCAAAACGGAGAGTCGCCTTCGAGCGATGGGGCAGAAGCCTAAAGATGATACTACGGATACATGTAACGGCCAGACCGGTCAGGTCTTGGAACTCCGACCGGTCTGACCAAAGGTTCGGTTGAGCACTATATGACGGATCGTTAGCACAAATAGATGCCATCTACTCAGAAGGCTACGCTTCTTTTACCAGCAACGCGGCGACCTTGCCAGCCAGATCTTCTAGGGCTGCGGCCCTCTTCGCCAGAAGAGTGCGCACCCGTCTATTGAGCACGTTGCGCTCATCGGCAGTAAGATCTTTGGCCGTCAATACAACAACAGGAATGTCATAAGTGTTGGGATTACGTTCGAGTTGCTCCAAGACAGCAAAGCCATCCACATCCGGCATCATGAGGTCGAGGATAATTACATCGGGCCGTTGCGCCGCAACAAGTTCGAGACCCGCTTGCCCGCCATTGGCCGTTATCACCTGGCAACTGCCAGTCTGTCCGAGCTGACTGGAAACCATTTCAAGAACATCGGGGTCATCGTCAATGACCAGCACTATTCCGCCACTACTGACCAACTGATTGACCGTACCACGCAATTGCGCCTCATCAATCGGCTTGAGCAAATAAGCGCTGGCGCCGAGATGCATGCCGAGCTGGCGTTCCTCGGCAATGGTATAGAGTACGACTGGTACGGCCTGCAGCTTCGTATCGGCTTTCAGCTCGGTGAGGATCTCCCATCCATCTTTGTGGGGCATCAGGATATCGAGGATAATTGCAGCCGGTCGCAGTCGGCGCGCCTCATCTAAGGCGCGCCGACTATCTCTGACCCCATAGACGGCATAGCCATCCCGTTTGAGATAGGATGTAACTATTTCAATCGCCGCCGGATCATCGTCGATAACGATCACAACTGGAGCATTGGGATTAAATGGCGTATCGAGTTCTGGCGCTTCAATATTAGTCATTTGGGTAGGTGAATCGGTTTCGATTGGCAAACTGAAAGAGAATGTAGAACCTTCACCTACGACGCTCTCGACCCAGATACGCCCGCCATGGAGTTCGACCAAGCGCTGACAGATCGCCAGACCCAAGCCAGTGCCGCCGTAGCGGCGGTTGCTTTCGCCGTCGACCTGCCGAAACTCCTCGAAGATGGTATCGAGATATTCCGGCACAATACCAATCCCCGTATCCGACAGGCTCACAATAATCTGGTCTTTCTCTTGGAAGATTCGCAAAGTGATCGCCCCTGCATCGGTGAATTTGGCGGCATTCGACAACAAGTTAAGCATGATTTGCCGAATGCGAGTACGGTCAACCATTATGGCGGGAATATTCGGCGCGATGTCCTGATGTAACTCAATCGGTTTTTCTTTGATCAGCCCAGCGGCAGTCGCAACGACATGCTGCGCCAACTCGTTAACCTGGCACGGCTCTTTGTAGAGCTCCATCCGCCCAGCCTCGATTTTAGAGAGGTCAAGAATGTCGTTGATCAAACCAAGAAGATGCTCACCGCTGGCGCAAACGCGGTTGAGGTAATCAACTTGCCCTTCATTGACCGGGCCGCGCACGCCGCTGATTAGAATGCGCGTAAAATTGATGATCGAGTTGAGCGGTGTGCGCAGTTCATGCGACATTGTCGCCAGAAACTGCGATTTCATCTGGTTGGCCTGTTCTGCAGTAGCCCGCGCCTCCTGGGCCTCCGCTAGGGCGCCGGTGAGCGACACAGTGCGCTCGTTCACCCGACTATGCAATTCGCCTAAGTTATACGCCATGGCATTAAAGGCGCCGCTCAAGCGACCGACTTCATCTGCGCTGCTTACGGGCGCACGTTGAGAATAATCGCCCTGTGCGATTGTTTCAACAACGGCCTGCAGGTTATGCAGCGGGCGAGTCACACTCAGACGCACGAAAATAGAGAGCGCGCCTACGGCCGCGAGCAACACCAATGCGAAGGCAACAGTTAAAGCATTGGTAAATTGCGTCTGAAAATTGATCAGCGGCTCCAAACTTTCAAGGATGCCAAACACCGCTTCTGTTTTGCCTCCTACCTCCATTGGAACATGGGCCAGAGTATGAGGAGTTCCCTGGATCTCGATTGGGTGTTCAGCAATGTGGAGTTTGCCCCGCAGCGCCTCATCAATGGAGGCTGGATCGAGCAATCTGGCCATAGAACTTTGATCCAGATCTGCCAAAGCAACCATCCCTGTTTCCGTTTCGAAAGAGGTGTGCGCTATTATTTGCCCATCATAGATCAAGAACAGCGCAACATCTTTTTTTCTATTGAGCGTGAATGCTTCCAAGAAGGTTTGATCGATAACACGCCTGGTGGTCAATACCCCAATGATGTCAGTCATTTCGGGGTTATACACAGGAACCGCTGCCGTGATGGCCAGGAAGAGATCCGCGGTTGGTTCCGTCTCCGCGCTTGCGGCCTCATCTTCGCCCTCTTCAGACAAAATGATACCTGAAACCGGGAGGCCGCCCAATGCCTGCTGCATCGATGCTTCTTCCTGGATATTCAACGTCTCGGTCGTTGTTTCCTCATCCAGATCAACAAGGCGCTCTCCCTCTGTATCAAAGAGATCGATATCGGTAAAGTACTGCGGAACCTCGCCGGAAAGCAGGAAGCCCTTGGCGCCCGCGACATCCCGTTTGTTGAGTATTTCCACCAGACCAGGAGCTGCGGCCAAAAGCTCGGTGTCTTTCAAAAGCACTTGTTCAGTTTGCAGCATCTGACTCTGAGCCAGCGCCGCCTCCTGATAGATCTGGCGCTGGCTGATCTGGTCGATCAAGGCTTCGGTTCTCATATTTAGGAGGAATAGGACGATCACCAGGAGGATGCTGAAGACCGAAACAACTACGATATTCGTTTTGGCGCTCAGCCTGAGGCGCCGAAAGAACGCGGCGTTGTCCAGACTAAACTGTTCGCTGCTCGATAACGAAAGTGGAGATTGATATGCATCGGGTGACGCAGAAGCCATAGCGTTCTCCTTCTGTATGCTGCATCAGGACAAATCTGGACAATGATAAAACCGCCGCTGGTGTCGCAGCAGGGCATTGAGGGCCACATCACGGCTCACAAGCATTAGCGAGGCTGCCAGACCTGCTCACCACGAAGCAAGGCTTGGATTTGATTGGGGAAACGATCGAAATCAATCGGCTTGCCGATAAAGCCATCGAAGCCAGCCGCACGAGCCTGGGCTTCGTCTAGGGGCAACACATTCGCGGTCAATGCCACAACCCGCGCTGCATTGAGCATGGGATGCGACCGGATCTGCTTCAGAATCGTGTAACCATCCTCATACGGCAATTGGATATCGAGCAAGATGAGATCGACTTGGGGCATGCTTTCGGCCAGCTTGATCCCCTGCCGACCGGAAGCGCGTGCATTGATGTACTTGACACCGGCTATACGCAGTAAGTCTGTTGCAATCAAGAGATTGTTCGGATCATCTTCTATCAACAGCACATAGGCATCTTCAGGATGTATCATCAGTTTTCCCCTTTCTCGCTCGACTCAATAGGCTACTATACTCGTTCGCACATTCTTTTTTGCACAGTACACCGGAATACCCAATCCAGGGTCCGTACCTGAAGTATACTTGCTGGTCTTTACCCATTCAACCCTTGTTCGGTTACTACTTAGTACGCATTAGGTAAACAAGATACAGCGATAAATCAATAATTAAAACTTATCAATCTATTGTCATTTATATTTTACAAATAAGTCATAGAAATCAAAATAGATACAAAGCGTAAAATCAACCTTGCCATGCAGATTCTTTCTATCCTGCCATTTCGTTATGTTGTCGTACTACACGAATGAAATGAAGAATCTCTTCCGCGACAGGTTAGTACTACAACGAGACATGTCATTCTGCACCCTTCGGCAAGCCTGTCCTGAGCACAGCCGAAGGGTGCAGGGCGACAAAATGCGGAATATCTATGTCGAATTGGTATTAACTTGCCTCAAACAACATGGAGAATGACACCGCAAAGCGGGTTCTCAATACGGTGCAGACAGGGGCTTGTCATAATTTTGCAGGACTGCTTCGCCGCAAAGAGCGCCATAAATCGTTAGGTATAAGATTCGTCAACGCAGTTGGATTTTGGCAAAGAAGTCAGGCTTGCACTGTGGATTGGGATTGTGACAACTCGATCCGATGATCACAAGGCTGTTCGCTGGCGACATAGGAGCGGGCAGGCATAAAGCACTCGCTAAGCGATGAACAAAAGGGCATTATCGGCTTGCGCCGACCAGCCCGCAATGTGGGGCTAGCGCTTTATCCGTGAGATCATTGTACAAATAAAAGCGGGACGTCTTACGTCTTCCGATGCACCAGAGCGATCCACTCGCTCTCGCGACGACGCTCAGTTAGGTGTAGCCCTGCTGCTGCCAACGCCAGGGTTACCTCTTCCTCACGATCGATGATAATCCCACTGCTGATCAGCGTGCCGCCCGGCGCGAGAGCGGTCGCCAGATCCGGTGCAAGAATGGCCAGCACTTTGGCGATCAGGTTGGCAACAATCAAGTCGAACGAGTTCGGATCGGGCGCTATTTGGCTTTCTTCAAGCGATGCGTCGTGGTCGGTAACCTGATAGCCAGCAAGCCAGTGACCCATATGCTGCCCAGCGCCAAGGCTGCCCAGCGCCGCACTGATAATATCACCCACGCCGTTGCGGTCCACGTTCTCCTGGGCGACGGCAACCGCAACCGGGTCGTTATCGAGGGCCAGAACCGGATTCGCCCCTAGCTTGGCAGCGGCAATTGCCAGGATGCCGCTGCCCGTGCCCAGATCCAGAGTAGCAGCGCCTGCATAGACATACTGCTCGAGGAGTTGCAGACAAAGCTGGGTAGTGGGATGCAGTCCCGTACCGAAAGCCATGCCTGGGTCGAGGTGCAAGACAATATCGTTGGGTTGAGGCGCATATTCCAGCCAGGAAGGCACAATCACTGTTCGTGCGCCAATCTGTTGCACGGTATAGTGCTGTTTCCAGGCGTTCGACCAGTCTTCCTCTTCCAGCGAACGCACCTGGAGTGGTCCAATTGGGCGCAGTTGACCCAGGTGCCAGAGCGCCTGCTCGATACGTTCCCGGGTCTCGGCAGTATGCTCGTCTACCGGCAGATAGGTGCGCAGTGTCACCGGGCGTGTCGGGTCGTAGCTGAACTCCGACCCTTCGTCGCCCGGCGTCCAGGCTGGCTCGACTATGACGCCGCCACTGTAACCATAGTTAGACAGAACTGCCGAGACCGCCTCGGCAGCTTCTTGATCGACCGCCACACTCAATTCAAGCCAACTCATATCAATGAATTCCCCGCATCTCACTCCATTGCGACCCCGCACCCGTTCACTTCCAGCGCGTTCCCTGGGGGCCGTCCTCCAACGTAATATCCAGCTCGGCCAAGCGCGAACGGATTGTGTCGGCCAATTCGAACTGTTTCGCCTTGCGCAGCGCGGCGCGGATCTCGATCAGCAGCTCAACGAAGGGCGCAATATCCTGCGACTGGCGGGATTGGGGATCCAGGCGCAGCCCTAACACCCCGGCAAGTTCGCGCAGGGTCGCCTGTGCAGCCGCAAGCGGTTCAGCGCCGACGCCAGCATCACGGGCCGTATTGATAACCCGCACCAACTCGAACAGCGCAGCGAGCGCACCAGATGTGTTGAAGTCGTTGTCCATCGCCTCGCTGAAACGGACCCGCACCGTTTCGACCACACGGGCCAGGTCATCGACCACCGCGCCGGTGGTTGCTGCGCCGGCGGCGGGTAGCAAGGCGCTACAGAGGCGTTCCAGCTTGCGTTGGTTGTCAGCGGCAACCTCAACATTATAGGTTAGCGGGTTGCGGTAGTAGCTGCTCAACACGATCAGTCGGAAAACGTCGGCATCGTACTCGTGTAGAAATTTGTCAATGGTCACCACATTGCCCAGCGATTTGGACATCTTCTCGACCTGGCGGACCTGCGGGTCGACGAGTTGCAGCATCCCATTGTGCATCCAGTAGCGCGCAAAAGGTTTGTGCGTCAGGCACTCGCTCTGGGCGATCTCGTTCTCGTGGTGCGGAAAGACCAGGTCGTTCCCGCCACCGTGAATATCCATCTGCTCGCCCAGGAACTTCATGCTCATCGCGCTGCACTCGATATGCCAGCCAGGACGACCGGCGCCCCAGGGGCTGGGCCAAGACGGTTCGCCAGGCTTGGCCGCCTTCCACAGCGCAAAATCCGCCGGCGACTCCTTGCGCGAATCGACCTCGAAGCGCGTACCACTGAGCATCTCGTCTAGCGAGCGACCGGACAACTTACCATAGTCGGGGTAGCTGTTGACCCGAAAATAGACATCGCCGTCGGCGGCATATGCGTGTCCGTGGTCGATCAGCTGCTGGGTGAACGCGATGATCTCTTGCATTGTTTGAGTGGCCCGCGGGTAGCAGGTCGCCGGCAGCACATTCAGCGCCGCAAGCTGGACCATAAAATCATCGATATACTGCTGGGCCAGTTCGTGCGGGTCACGGCGCAGTTCATTGGCGCGGTTGATGATCTTATCGTCGACATCGGTGAAATTGACGACGTGGATCACCTGGTAGCCGCACCATTCCAAATAACGGCGAATGATATCGAACACAATCGCCGACATAGCATGGCCAATGTGGGCGTCGTCGTAGACGGTCACGCCACAGATATACATCTGTACAACGCCTGGTTCGAGCGTTTCTAGCGGCTCGACGCGGCGGGTAAGCGTGTTGTAGAGTTGGATTGTCATACATTATATCCTCAAGAGGTTGAAAATCCGTATGCGTTATTGTCTTTCAGCACCAATATGCCGTCGTTGACCACGAATAATGACTGCCGTTCCGGAGTTTGTCGGATCGCTCGTCCGCCATCTGCGACTGCTGGTTGCATTGTCACCAACGGGCTTGTCACCTAAATCCCCGCCCCCATAGCAAACTCCTCGTCGGTACGGTCTTTGTTGCCATTTTCATCGAGGATCGCCCATAGACTGGGCGGCAACGCATCATAACTCAGGTGATGTTCGAGATGGTGACTGTTGGTTACATCTTCCAGATCGCTCAAGCGGGCTTCGAGTTCGAGCACTTTGGCCCGGAGACCGCGCAACATTTCACCCTCCGGGTCGGGCAGATCTTCAACGCGACGGGTCTCACCGGTTGCCGGGTCACGAGTGGCGACAATGCGCGCCGGGATGCCCACGGCAGTGGAATGTGGCGGCACGTCCTTAACGACAACCGCCCCGCCGCCAACCCGTGCGCCTTCGCCAACAGTGATCGCGCCGAGCACGCTAGCCCCGACACCGATCACAGCATTGTCTTCGATGTTGGGGTGGCGTTTGCCCTTCTGCTTGCCGGTGCCGCCCAGGGTAACGCCCTGGTAGAGCATGACCCAATCGCCAATCTCGGTGGTTTCGCCGACCACGACGCCCATCCCGTGATCGATAAAAAAGCCGCGCCCGATCCGGGCGCCAGGATGGATCTCGATACCGGTCAGAGAGCGTGCGAACTGTGAGATCAAGCGGGGAATAAAAGGCATCCTCGCGGACCACACGGCATGGGCCAGGCGATGCAAGGTAATGGCGTGCAGACCTGGATAGAGCAATACTTCGGCAATATTACAAGCTGCTGGGTCATTGATGAAAATAGCGCGAATATCGTCACGAAATGTCTGGAGCGCTGTAGTTACGGACATAACAAAACCTCCCATCTTAGCTCAGCTACACATGAACAACCAATAGCAGATCAGAATAGGGACGCCATCATGGGATAGCGCCCCTAACAACATATACACGCAACTGGTTGAACTTTGTTGTGCTGAATAGTATGGGAGGCAGTGGTGATAGACGAAAATTGAGCGGCGTACCGAATCCGGTCGGCATGCCAATTCAGCAGCGTCACAAGCGTAGATGCAAACCTAATCAGCAGCGTCCGCTTCCGATGCTGTAGAATCAGTTTTGCTGGTTGTACTCTCAGCCTTATCACCCTTATTATCCTTGGTTTCGGTACTGCTTGTCGTACTGCTTGTCGTACTGCTGTCAGCGCTGCGACGACTGTCGGTAATGTACCAACCAGCCCCCTTGAAGACGATGCCTGCCGGTTGAAACACACGACGAATTGCATTGCTTTTTTGTTCACAGGGACACTCTTGCAACGCATCTTCTTTGAAGCTCTGAAACTTCTCGAATTGTTTACCGCATGTATCACAGGCATAAACGTAGGTTGGCATAGCCTTCTCAACCTCCTTCGGTCCATAAAATCTATTATTTACTTGCGCTATTGTACCGTATTCAGCAGGGCTGTGCAATAAGACGACATTAGATGTTTGTTAGCATCTGTCTAGCCCGGATAGTAAGCGGAAGCGCAGCGAAAAGCATCGCCTCCTGCATTCTCATCAGTCGCCCTGGATAAGAGTTGTAGTACAATCATAGGTACAGGCAACAAGGGCTTTGCATACAAAAGGAGCGCGTTATGACTAGCCAGGTCTGGAGCTATACGAGCGGCGCCAGCAATAAGCCGCTGCTCGGCGTTACGATTGGCGATCGGTTCGACCAGATCGTCGCGGACTATCCCGATAATGAAGCTCTGATTGTTTGCCGCCAGAGCCTGCGTTACACCTATCGCCAGCTCCAGCAGGAGGTCGACCGTTGTGCGCGCGGCCTGATGGCGATGGGCTTGCAAAAGGGCGAGCGGATCGGCATCTGGTCACCGAACAACGCCGAGTGGGCGATCACCCAGTTCGCTACCAGTAAAATTGGGGCGATCTTGGTCAACATCAATCCGAGCTACCGGCTGCACGAGCTCGAATATGCCTTGAAACAGTCCGGGTGCAGCGCTCTTGTGATCGCGCCGCAGTTCAAAACCTCGAATTACACCCACATGCTCTACGACCTGGCCCCCGAGTTGCAGGCAAGCCAACCAGGACAACTGCGCGCCGCGCGCTTGCCCGGGTTGCGCGCTGTCATCCGCCTAGGGGCCGAGATCATGCCGGGGATGTTCAGTTGGAGCGATCTGATGGCGCTGGCCGAGCAGGTCAGCCCCGAGCAGCTGGCCGAGCAGCAGCGCCGCCAGGAGTTCGACGATCCCATTAACATCCAATATACCAGCGGTACGACCGGCTATCCCAAGGGTGCGACGTTGAGTCACCACAACATCCTCAACAACGGCTATTTCGTCGCCGAAGTGATGAACTTTACCGATCAGGACCGGCTGGTGATTCCTGTACCGCTCTACCACTGCTTCGGCATGGTGATGGGCAATCTGGGCTGCATGACCCACGGTGCAACAATGATCTACCCCAGCGAGGGCTTCGAGCCCAAGGCGGTCCTCGACGCGGTGCAAGCCGAGCGAGCGACAGCGCTTTACGGCGTGCCGACGATGTTCATCGCCGAGTTAGAACACCCGGAGTTCGCCAGCTACGACCTGCGTAGCCTGCGCACCGGGATTATGGCCGGTTCGCCCTGCCCTATCGAGGTGATGAAAAAGGTCCAATCGCTTATGAACATGCCGGAAGTCGAAATTGCCTACGGGATGACCGAGACCAGCCCGGTCAGCTTCCAGACCCGTAGTGATGCGCCATTGGACAAGCGGGTCAGCACCGTGGGCCAGATCCACCCTCACCTAGAGGTGAAAATCGTTGACCCGGCGACCGGCCAGGTTGTGTCGATCGGTCAACCGGGCGAGCTCTGTACGCGCGGCTATAGCGTGATGCTGGGCTACTGGAACAACGCAGAGGCGACCAGCAAAGCAATTGACGCCGCGCGCTGGATGCACACCGGCGATCTCGCTGTAATGGATGCAGACGGGTATGTCAATATCGTTGGGCGGATCAAAGACATGATCATCCGCGGCGGCGAGAATGTTTACCCGCGCGAAATCGAAGAATTCTTGTACGCCCATCCCAAGATCAGCGATGTGCAGGTAATCGGCGTGCCTGACGCCAAATATGGCGAGGAAATCATGGCCTGGGTGAAACTGCGCGAGGGCGAGACGGCGACTGAGGAGGAGATCCGCGACTTTTGCCGCGGCCAAATCGCCCACTATAAAATCCCGCGTTATGTCAAATTTACCGATTCGTTCCCGATGACTGTCACCGGCAAGGTCCAGAAGTTTCTCATGCGCGAGCAGAGCATCAAAGAACTGGATCTGGCGGCGGCAGCGGCGACCAAAATGGCATGACACGGACCCATTCCTGCGGTATACTGCACGTGAGAAAACAGAGGATAAACAAGCCCGCATTGCAGCCTAGACAACAGAGGGTATGCATGTGGCCGCCTTCCATGGGAGCGGAAGTGCGAGCGGCGCAACCCGCACATATGCCTTCCTGGTGACGTGCTGACGCTCTACAACTACGCACGCCGACAGATGTACGTTCACCCCCATCGGTGATAGCCACACGTACATAGTATCCACAACTGAGGAGAGGAGATAAGTTTATGTCGGCAGATTACTCTACACAAGAACCATCCTGGGAGATGACGGAAGATAATTGGCGTGGAGCCGCCTCGCTTGATGGCCAGACGCTCAAGTGGCACGCCTATGTCGAACCACTGGATGCCCTCGGCTTCCGGACCTGGGCGGGGCGTTCCTTCGACAGCCTGACCGAGGCGCAAACCTGGTGCCGCGAGGAGATCGCCCGCCAGCGGCGACAAGCCCCGCCGCCTATATCAACGCCGGCGGGACCGCCGCCGCCCGAAGCGTGGTCGTGGCTCTGGAAGAGGCTCGACCGTGAACTAGGCGCCGACCGAGTAGCGGCCCTACAGTCAGAATTGGCGCAGTGGGTGCGCGAACGCCGGTGATAGCGAGGCATGTGGCGTTGCTGCGCGCTCTGCTCGCGATTGCAGGGCGCGCAGTGACACGCCGGTGACAGCCTGAATTTGCGTTCAAGGCTGTGCGGCTGTCGGTGCGTCGCAACGTAAGGGTACACCTCCCTGCTGCACGGGTATGTCGCAGCTCTGCGGGGCTTTGTCCCTCTCGCTCCCCGCTGGGGAATCCTGACGGTTCGGTGCGCACACGTGAGCCGAGCCTGTCGAGGCTCGACCCCGCCGCAGGTGATGTGGTCGGCACGTAGAGGGTGAGTGGCGTCTACACGGCGTTGTTTCCTCATCTCCGCGCCTCGTCGTCTCTTCTTGTCGGCCTCGCGCTTGATACCGCGCGTGCGCTCCGCCGGACGGCATGCACCACGAGCCGCTAGAATCGTTACTGATCCAACATGCGGTGGGCACGGGGGTGCAACGCCCCGTGCGGAGTGGCGGAGCTGGCCCCGCCCGCGGGCGCGCAGCCCCGCCAAGGTATTGTGCGACACTGGCCTTCTCGGAAGCCTTGAGCTCCCGCAGGTGTGGGGCACGCGCTGCGAGCCCTGAACTCAAGTTCGAGCTCAGAATGGAAGCCGGCTGAAGGCGACTGACTGCAGTGCGCCTCAGCGCACTTGAGCTTTCATCCTGAATTTGCGTTCAAGGCTGTGCGGCTGTCGGTGCGTCGCAACGTAGGATGCAATTCACTGATGCATGGGTATGTCGCAGCTCTGTGGGGCGCTGCCCCGCACGCTCCCCGCTGAGGAATCCTGACGGTTCGGTGCGCACACGTGAGCCGAGCCTGTCGAGGCTCGACCCCGCCGCAGGTGATGTGGTCGGCACGTAGAGGGTGAGTGGCGGATGCCTCCGCTGCGAGGGATGCACGGGTGCAAGAGAAAAAGATGAGGGGCAGACGTGCGGCTGTGGGTTATAAGGGTGGCGAGGCATCGCGTCCCCTGTCTGACTATGGACCAATACAATTGCCGATTGATAACGGGATACGGACATGCAATATGGACACATACTATATGCGATTATCGTCATGTCGGTTCTTGTAGCCTGTGGTCGTTCTCATCCACAGGATTCCCTTTCAGCGTATCAACTATGGGCGCAAAATGCCCTAATGGGAGAATGGACATCCAGCACAAGTACGAAAGTATACACCTTCTACAGTGATAGCTCGTTCACGGTACGAACAAACCAGGATGTACATGCAAGCGGAGGATATAGGTTGTCAACACGAGCTTTTTACAATGTTCAGATGCGTGGCATCGAGGGAGATATAAGAATCGAATGCCTCTCGGACGGAGAAATTATCTTGCGAGAAACGATAGATGCGATGTATTCCACCGCAACCTAGTCACGGGAAGAGAGTTTTATCCAATGTCCGCCGCCTACTCCGACAAATATTCCGCTTGTATGCCAATCGCATTCTGGGTGCCGTAAAAATTGTTATTCCGCGCCATGCGTGGCGGATTGCGCCAGCGCAGTCTCTATCGGCGGCAACCGTGACTGCACACTTGGAATTCTCACCCACAACCATTCAGCAGCATAGCTTCGATCTCTGCGCAGAAGTAACCGCCAATATTGATCACGAATTCCTTTTTGGGCCGTATTAGTGCTGATCAGACGCTTTGTACGACCTATATGTCGTCTTCGATGTGATATTCCAGCGCTGCATTTGCCTCGCGCACACATTGGATAAATTGAGTAAGCAGATGAGAGCGGGATCGATGCGAATGCCAAGCGGCGGCTATGGTTCGTTGCGGAAACACGTCAGCAATGCGACGATAGACACATTGCCTGCTCATGTCAACAGCGCTTAACATCGCCGGCACCAACGAAACACCTAAGCCCATCGTCACACAACTTTGCACTGTCGTAAGATGGGTTGTGCGACACACAACGACCGGGTTGACTTGCTGCTCATAACAAAAGGTGTTCACTTGCTGACTGAGACAATGATCTTCGTTCAGTGCGATAAACGGCTCTTCGTGCAACATGTCGACGACAAGCTTTCCAACGCGCGCGAGTGAATGACACCGCGGGATGGTCATCAACAATGGCTCTTGAAAGAGCTCTTCGAGCATAACCAGCGGATGCGAAATTGGCGCACTGATAAAACACACATCAAGCTCAAACGTGATCAGCGCTTTCAACAGCATCTCAGTGGTTTGCTCAACAACCTCCAACTTCGCCGCCGGAAAGCGTTGTGTAAATGATTGGATTGTTTTGGGCAAGAGAAACGGCGCAAGCGTGGGGATCATTCCCACGGCAAGGCGACCTACCCCCGTATTCAGGGCATCATCGATGCCACTCTTGATTGATTGGACTTCAGCCAAGATAGATTGCGCACGCGGCAAAAGCGCTTTCCCAGCATCTGTAAGTAACACCGTCCGCCCCAATCGTTCAAAAAGCTGTTGCCCCAGTTCTTGCTCCAGTTTAATAATTTGCTGGCTTAGTGAAGGTTGCGCCACATTGCAACGCTGCGCAGCGCGACTAAACCCGCCAGCTTCCACTATAGCCACGAAGTATTGTAATTGATGGATTTCCATAGCTTGCCCCTATGGGTAGTATAGGCGATATATCTTTGCAGCATACTTCATTTTATCATATAGTGTTTTTATATATTTGTCCATACACTGTACGATCAAAATATACGTTGCGCAATCATAAGCGCGCTTGTCGTTGGTCGAAAAATATCCTTGCGATCACGAAATACACAAAGATTGCATTTTTCCCTGATAGCAAACATAGAAATATAGAGACAATGTATTTACAAACATTCATATATCGAATAATATGCAAGACTTCGTCTCAGTGCAATACAATAAAAACCACACACAATCATATATCTACGGTTCAAAACGTCAAATCATGCAGTAATACTCAAACCCTTGGCGTATGAAGCAAGATAACGGCAATCAAAGCTCAGATACCTACGATCGATAGTTAAGTAAGAAGGAGACAGCCAATGTCTGAACGTAAAACGCAAACCACCGCCCATGGCGCACCAATCGCCGACAACCAGAACTCGATAACCGCTGGCCCGCGCGGGCCGCTATTGATGCAAGATTACCAGTTGCTGGAAAAGATGGCGACCTTCAACCGCGAACGGGTGCCCGAGCGGGTGGTCCACGCCAAAGGCTCCGGCGCCTTTGGCGCGTTCACCGTGACCAACGACATCACCGCCTACAGCAAAGCCGCCGTCTTCGCGCAAGTGGGCAAGCAGACGCCATTGCTTGCGCGCTTCTCGACCGTCGCCGGCGAGCGCGGCGCCGCCGATGCCGAGCGCGATGTGCGCGGCTTCGCCGTGAAGTTCTACACCGACGAAGGCAACTGGGACATGGTCGGCAATAACACGCCGGTCTTTTTCGTCCGTGACCCCTACAAGTTTGGCGACTTCATCCACACCCAAAAGCGCGATCCCAAGACCAACATGCGTTCACCGACAGCCATGTGGGACTTCTGGTCGCTCTCGCCCGAAAGCCTCCACCAAGTGACAATCCTGTTTAGCGACCGTGGCTTGCCGCAAAGTTACCGCTTCATCAACGGCTATGGCAGTCACACCTACAGCTTCATCAATGCCAAGAATGAGCGCTTTTGGGTCAAGTTCCACTTCAAGTGCATGCAGGGCATCAAGACCATGACCAACGCCGAAGGCGCCGAGATGATAGGCGTCGACCGCGAGAGCTTTCAGCGTGATCTCTTCGATGCGATCGCGCGCGGCGAGTATCCCCAGTGGCGGGTGTGCGTCCAGGTGATGCCCGAAGCCGACGCCGAAACCTATCACGTCAATCCGTTCGATCTGACCAAGGTCTGGCCACACGGCGACTACCCGTTGATCGAGATTGGCATTATGGAACTCAATCGCAACCCGGAGAACTACTTTGCCGCGATTGAACAGGCGGCGTTCGAGCCGTCGAATATTGTGCCGGGGATTGGCTTTTCGCCCGATAAGATGCTCCAGGCGCGGATCATGTCGTATGCCGATGCGCACCGCTATCGCATCGGCGTCAACTACGCCGCCCTGCCAGTGAACAAGCCGCACGCGCCGGTCAACACCTATCACCGCGACGGGCAGTTGCGCTTTGACGATAATGGCGGCGCGGCGGTTAATTATGAACCGAACAGCTTTGGCGGCCTCGTGCAAGATCCGCGCTACGCCGAGCCATCGCTGCCAATTAGCGGCGCTGCCGACCGCTAGACCAGCGTGAAGGCAACGACGATTACCCCCAGCCCGGGAACCTGTTCCGCCTCATGAACGCTCGTCAACAACAGCAATTGTTCAGAAATATTGTCGAGGCCATGCAGGGGGTGACGGAGTTCATCATGCGTCGCCAAATCGGCCACTTCTACAGGGCTGATCCGGACTGTGGGCGCGAGGCGCCGCCAAACTTGGCTTGGGCATCTCGGACATCGAGAAAGAGGTCGGGCAGCAGAGTTAGTGCAATCCTAGCTTCCAATAAGATCTTGTTTGAAACGCTGCCATTTGGTACAATGCGACAAAAGCCGAGTGGTCAAGCTAATTGAATGCGGGAGAGTGAACTGCCGATGACTGAACATACCGGCGCCAGTTACCAAAGCATCGCTGCCAAGTATGCAAGTCAAGTCGATACCAAACCGATCCACCTCCACTATGAACGGCCAGCCGTCCTTTCCCTGCTTCCGGCTCTGACCAACGCCAAAGTACTGGACGTTGGCTGTGGGTCCGGGTGGTATGCCGAACACCTGGCCAATGCGGGGGCGAGCGTCACCGCGTTTGACCTCAATCCGGAATTCGTCGCCTTGACCCAAGCCCGCCTCGGGGGGCGCGCAACCGTGCTCCAGGCGGATTTGGCCCAGCCGCTCGATTTTGCCCCTCCCGACGCCTTTGACGTCGTGCTCTGCCCGCTGGTTATGCATTACCTCAAGGATTGGCGCACCGCACTCCGCGAATTCTACCGGGTTTTGCATCGCCATGGCATTCTCGTTTTCTCCACCCACCACCCCTTTATGGATTGGCAACTATTCCAGACCCATGACTACTTTGCGACCGAGATCATCGACGATGAATGGAAGGATATTGGGAAAGTGCAATTCTATCGTCGACCGCTCACGGCAATATGTCAGGCGCTCAACGACGCCGGCTTTTGGATCGACCGCTTGCTGGAGCCGCAACCGACCGAGGCGTTTCGCGAGGCAGATCCCGAGTGGTACGAACGTCTCGCCAAGAATCCATGGTTCTTGGTCATCCGCACCCGGAAGATGTAGGCGGGATAGCGGTAATATATCTTCTTACTACCTATTTCGGAGTTGTTCGCTATACCGCGCCACCACCTCGCCTGCATTGTGCAGATGGGTTTCCAGCGCTTGCGTGGCCTGAGTGACATCCCTGGAGCGACAGGCAACGATAATCGCGCGATGCTCGGCTTGGCAGGTTGCGCGATACTGGTCTGGCGTATGCGCCAGGTAGAAGAAATGATTCACGCGGCGGCGCAGCATTGCAATCAGCTCAAGGAGCTGTGGGCGCTGGGATGGCCGATAGAGTGCGGCATGCAATTCTTCATCGAGGGCGCTCCACGTAGCGCTATCATCCACCTGATCCAGTTGCTCAAGGTATAGTTCGGCTTGCTGCACGTCATACGGGGTCATAGCGAAAAGGGCGCGCCGTAAGGCTTCGCCTTCCAGTAGCGCGCGAATTTCGTACAGCTCGCGAATCGCGGCGGGTTTCGGGATCGTCACAAACGCGCCGCGACTCGGATAAATGCGCACCAAGCCCTCCGCCTCAAGGAGCCGCAACGCCTCACGCACCGGCATACGGCTGACTTGATACTTCGCCCCTATCTCCTCTTGGCGCAACGGCGCACCAATGTGCAATACCCCTGTCTCGATATCGCGCCGCAGCGCTGCTGCGATACGCTCTGCAACGGTTAAGTATCCTTGATCGATGGAATAGCTTGACATTTAGAGCTGTCCCTTTTAATATTGTATCCAGCGTATCCAATTTTAACATATACTTGGAAATGAGGAAGCGTATGAGCATATCTGGTTACACGCCTCCGTTCTCCCCTCGCGGAAAAGCCGGGATTGTGCCGTCCCCGCCCTGGCACTATGTTGGCAACTTCCTCGCCATCGATTTCTTGACAGCCCCTGATGCGGTTGCCGTACTCCTCCCACCAGGCCTTACGCCGTCTCACGATCATCCTGGGCACTGTACCGCCAACTTTGTTGACTGGCAATGCGTCACCGACTCGGGCGAAGAGCTGCTCGATCCGATACGAAGCCAGTATCACGAGTTTCTCTTGCTCGTCCACGCTGCGTTGGACGACCAGCCGGTAATGTACTGTCCGTACATCTATGTTGACCAGGATACTTCGTTGATCCGCGGGCTGATCCAAGGATACCCGAAAAAATATGGCTCCGTCTACACTACCCGCACCTTTGATAGCCCATCACGAGCAGCGGCGCGGCTTGAAGCGGGTACAACCTTGGCCGGTACGCTCACGGTCAAAGACCAACGGCTGGCAGAAGGCAAGGTCACCCTCCAGCACACCACTGATGCAACTGCGGCGTTTGGACGCGCTCCGATTATCACGCTCCGCTATTTTCCAAGCCTCGATCCGGGCTATCCGCCCGCGGTTCACGAGCTGGTTCGTATGCAGCCGGAGGACACCCATATATCCACAGTTTGGCAGGGCGATGCACAGCTCACCTTCTTCGACTCGCCGACAGAAGATCTCATCCAACTCCAAGCAACGCATATTTTGGCAGGATATCGCTATACAATGGCATTGACCGTGCGTCATAGTCAAGTCGTCCGTCGGCTTGGGTAGAGAAACCAAGATGTTGAGCGATACCAAATCCGTGATCGTTGTTGATGACGCACTACCGCATGGTATTGCGACTCATGCAATCGCCTA
>JAKSDJ010000527.1 GCA_022360155.1 Chloroflexales bacterium
TCGCTGCCGGAACCAGATCGGGGTACAGCGTGGCCAGCGTCGCTGGGTACGATCGTTCGAGGCTCAAGTGGGCCGGGCGCGGCGGCTTGACGATAGGCGTAATCGTGCGACTATCAGCCTCGCGCTCGACAAGGAGAATCGCATCGGCTTCATAAGCGATCTGGTCATCGGCAAGAACGCGCAAGCCCTCATCCTCCAGACTGCCTTCGTGGACGCGGTACTTGTGGGCCAAATGCCCAATGATGACCACATGAAAGCCCGCCTGTTTCAAATCCGTCAACTTGGTGTAGACCACCTGCATATTTCGGTTGACCGAGGCGTGTTCATCGTAGGCGATATTCGTCTTGCGGTCGGTGTCGCCGCCGGCTCGCTGCTGCGCATAGGCGCGCATTGCCTGGAAGATCTTCGAGATCGAGTCGAGCAAAACCGCATCGCCCGGCTTGCCCTGTAGCTTAACTTCATCCATCGCCTGGATCAACGCTTTGAGCGAGAGCGTCTGTACAACCTGTATGCGGCGATGAATGCCCGGCTTGCCCTGCAAGTTCTGCGCGGCGCCCTCCGTATCAAGGATCCAGAGCGTGCCGCTGCGGCGCGCGCTAGCAGCCAGGTGCGATTTCCCCGCGCCGGCCTGGCCGGTCAGAATATACAAGCTCCCCGTGTGTAATTCGTCTATGCGTTGAAACATACTCGTCCCTCCTGCTTACCTGTTTTCTGCGCGGCGGAGAATGTGCGCTCTCATTGACAATATATCGTAATTGCGCCAATTTTAGCATATATGTTCTAAAATGTAAAGGGTATGTTCAGGTTTTTTTCGAGTCGCGTCAAAGGCCTGCAATCGAATGCAGATGATGCAAATGAGCGTAAAATCGCCGCAGATCTGTGTCCATCTACGGCAATCTGTGGCTATTCTCCCACATTGACGTAGCCTGACAGATGGTTTACGGTCACACCTCCCTACCATTCCAAAGCTACAGCAGCGATATATATTATGCAAACTCGAACCGAAAGGGCGTCGCGATCCGCACGCTTGTCCCAGCGCAAGGGATAGAGTACAATGACTTGTACAGAATCCGAAAGATCAGATAGGTGAGAGTTGGGGGAACGTGTGTGGGAACAGCGATTGAGGCTGTGCGCGGAATGCGCGACATACCGCCAGATGACCAGCGAACGCTCTACCGGGTACGGACGCAACTCGAGGCTTTGCTGGTTCAATATGGTTATGCGGCGCTTGATCTACCTATCGTCGAACACCGCGACCTGTACCTACGCAAACTTGGCGAGGAGCTGGTCGGCAAAGTCTATGAATTCGCCTTTGGCGGGCGCAATCTGGCGCTTCGCCCCGAATGGACCGCCTCAGTGCTTCGCACCTATGTCGCCCATTTGCAGGATCAGCCTCTGCCGTTGCGCCTGAGTTATAGCGGTCCGGTTTTCCGCTACGAACGCCCCCAGCGCCTGACCTATCGTCAATTCACCCAGGTTGGCGTCGAGATGGTCGGCGGCCTTACACCCCGCGCCGACGCCGAAATCATCGCGTTGGCAGCAGCAGGATTGGACACCGTGGGCGTCACCTCGTATCGGGTAGTGCTCGGTCACATCGGGTTGGTGCGCGAGGTGCTCACCCAGCTCGGTTTGGCCGAACGCACCCAAGGTCTCCTGGCTTGGGGATTGGAACAGATACGCACCCAAGGACCGGAGGCTGTTCGCGAGCGCTTGCGCGAAGGCCAGGGAGATCTGCCTTTCGACCCTGTGCTCTTCCAGGGTCTCGACGATGAGCAGGCCACGACTCTGCTGCTCAATTTGCTGCGCGCGATGCGGGTTGACCTCGCCTTTGGCACGCGACCGCCGGAGGATATTGCGAGGCGATTGCTCCGCAAGTTACGCCGCGACGAGTCGCAACCGCGGATTGACCAGGCCCTGGATTTACTCGGGCGCTTGAGCCAGATCAACGGCCCTGCCGATGAGACGCTGCCCCAGGTCACGAGCTTGCTGGTCGAAGCGGGCCTGACCACAACAACGCTCGACGAGATTCGGTCAGTGTTGGCGCTGCTCGAAGCCCACGATTTAGAGCGCGACCGCATTATCCTCGATTTCGGACTCGGTCGCGGCCTACATTACTACACCGGCCTGATCTTCGAGATGTATGCCATCGACAATATCCAACTCTGCGGCGGCGGTCGCTATGACGATCTGGTGTTGGTGCTTGGCGGACGTCAACCGGTCCCCGCAGTAGGCTTTGCCTATGGTTTAGAGCGAGTTGTTGCCGCAATCGAACCGCCAGCAGACAGCAGTGCGCCACGCCGTGAGGTGCTGGTGGCCCCAGTCGCCGATCACGATTACGCCTATGCGCTGGAAGCAGCGCGGCGGCTGCGCGCCCGTAACTTTGCGGTCACACTAGATGTGCGAGGGCGCAGCGTTGCCAGCAACCTGCGCGATGCCGCCCGTCGCGGCATTGCCTATGTTGCTATTGTCGGCGCGGAGGAGCGTGAACGAAGAGAAATCGTCTGGCGCAACCTGGATACCCGTGAGGAGCGCCGTGTTTCCATCGATGAACTGTAGGCAGCATAACTAACACCAACATAGCCGACAGGCCGATGGCCCCCGCGTACACCGGGATAGCCGATAGTATCACCAGCAAATAACTCGATGCCTTGCAGCGAGTTTTTCAGATGGGAGCTAACCAGCGGATGGCGGCGGGAGAAATCGGCTTGCTGACTTTTACTTGCTAAGGAGAGCACAAGATGTCTGCACCAGCGCCAACTTGGGGTCGCTACACAGAATTACGTCCCGACGCATTGTCGGCTATTCGTGATGCAGCGCCGGTTGCCTATTTACCGTGGGGCGCGCTCGAATGGCATGGGCCGCATTTGCCGCTGGGCCTCGATGGGTTGGTTGCCGAAACTGTCGCCGAGCGAGTAGCCCAACTGGTTGGCGGGGTAATCCTGCCGACGACCTGGTGGCCGATCACAGCGCTCCCGCACCGCGACTCACTCTCGGTGCGCAGCGAAGTTGTTCAGGCGCTTTGGGAAGATATCTTTGCTGAACTGGCCAGGGCAAGCTGGAAAGTCATCGTGGTTCTGAGCGGCCATTATGCCCAGGGACACGATCTTTTGCTGATGGACGCCGCCGAGAAAGCCATTGCTCGACACGGAATCTTGGTGCTTGGCCTCCCGCCTCTGGCGCTGGTAGACGAGGAGATGCTCGACCATGCGGCGTTGTGGGAAACGGCGCAGCTTCTCGCGTTGCGCCCCGATCTCGTCGATCTGGACACCCTGGGGGAAGGCCCGCTTGCACCCGAAGAGAGCGCTGTACTCGGACGCGATCCACGCGGCGCGGCGACGGCTTCGCTCGGCGAGAGAGCGCTGAGTCTGGCAGTGGGGCGACTTGCCAAGGCCGTCGAACAACTACTGATTGATGGCTCGGCTGCCCCGCTCCAAGCATTCTATGCGCAGCGCCGTTTGCATTATCGACCCTATATCGAGCGCTACCTGGGCGGCTCGCCAGAGGAGGGAATCATTGCCTGGTGGAACGATCTGAACCAGAAACGAGACAAAATCAACTCTGCCGAATAAACGAGTATAATGGCCTACTGACAGTCACGTGACCATCTATACATATTCATATGTAGTCATTAGCATACATTGTGAATTTCTCATGCTTCGCTTCGCAATCCCTTCAAAAGGCTCCGGCTATGACGGCACAGTAGCGCTGTTGGAGAGCTGCGGCCTACGCTTGGCGCGATCTAATCCACGCCAATATACGGCCAGCTTACGCGGGCTGCCCGATGCCGAAGTATTGCTACACCGGCCTGCCGACATCGTTGAAAAAGTCGCTGAAGGCAGTATTGATATTGGCATTACTGGGATGGACCTCGTATGCGAACAGCGCGAGGACGATGACAACCTGCTCCTGCTCTACGAAGATCTGGGATTCTGGCGGGTCGAGCTCGTCTTTGCCGTGCCGCAGACCTGGATCGACGTTAGCTCCTGGCAAGATTTGGCCGATCTGGCAGTCGAGTTGCAAAGCCAGGGGCGCCCCCTGCGCATTGCCACAAAATACCTGAACCTAGTGCGGCGTTTCTGCTATAGCCACGGAATCAACGTTTTCCGGCTGATCGAGTCGCATGGGGCGACTGAGGCGGCGCCGGGCCTGGGCTATGCTGATATTATCGCCGATATTACAGAAACCGGCACTGCGTTGCGCGATAACAAGCTCAAGATCGTTGGCGGCCCCATCCTACGCTCACAGGCATGTTTGGTAGGCAGCCGGCGCAGTCTACGGCGCAACGAGCAACGGTTGGCACTGGTTCGCCACGTGCTTGAACTGTTCGAGGGGCGACAGCGTGGCCGGCGCTTTTATTCGCTGACTGCCAATATTCCAGGCGCCTCGGTCGAGCATGTGGGCCAACAGGTGACCGCGCGACGCGAATTGGCTGGGCTCAAAGGGCCAACCATCGCGCAGGTGTGGGATAAGGATACGGCGCAACGCGAAGATCCGTCGCATAGCGCTCACTCCGCCGAGGATTGGTATGCAGTGAATGTGGCGGTGCCGCAGGAAGAACTGCTCCCCGCCGTGGATCACCTGCGTAGTATTGGCGCCAGCAGTATTACGGTGCTGCCGGTACAATATGTCTTCCAGGCCCAAAGCGAGACGTATGCACGGCTCTTGGGAAAGCTAGAGGCGAGCGACTCGCACGATGACGCGCTGCGGAGTTGACGATCTGCTGGAACGATACGCTGACCCGAGGAATAACAGTACAGATTATCTGGTAACCGAACGCAGCTTGAACCCCTGGATATCAATCGTCACACACCTCTCATCACTGGAATAAAACTAGCTACCAGCTTACACGCCTTATCGTTCTTCCAATTTGGAGTAAGACATGACACAAAGCGGCTACCGCGCTGCTGGCGTAGATATTGCCGCCGCCACGCGGGCAAAGGAAATGATGGCGACCGCCGTACGTGCAACTCATAGTTCAGCGGTGTTGGCGGGAATGGGGTCATTTGGGGGATGTTTCGACGCCAGCCTGTCCTTGGCCGGACTCGAAGCGCCCGTTTTAGTCGCCAGCACCGACGGGGTGGGCACCAAAACCATGGTTGCAAGCGCAATGGGCCGCTATGACACGGTGGGGCAAGACCTGGTCAACCACTGTATCAACGATATTCTGGTGCAGGGCGCCCATCCGCTTTTCTTTCTGGATTATATTGCCGCCGCCAGACTCGATCCGGAGATGGTCGCAACCCTCGTCGCGGGTATCGCCAATGCATGCCAGGCGGTAGACTGCGCCCTGCTTGGCGGCGAGACCGCGGAAATGCCTGGCGTCTACGCCCCTGGCGCGTTCGACCTGGCCGGTACGATTGTCGGCGCTGTCGCCCGCGCGGAGATGTTGCCACGTGGTGACATAGTCCCTGGCGATGCGATCCTGGCGTTGCCTTCGAGCGGACTGCATACGAATGGCTACTCGTTGGCGCGCCGCCTGGTCGAGCCAATCGGGTATCACGCCCAGCCGCCCGAGTTGGGCGGAGTCAGTATTGGCGAGGCGCTGCTCGCCGTGCATCGTTGCTACCTACGCGAGGTCGGCGTACTCCGCAGGGCGATACTGATAAAAGCGCTGGCCCATATCACCGGCGGCGGCGTGTTCGATAACCTGCCGCGCGTGTGGCCGAGCGATGGGGATCGTTCTTACACGCTAGGCGCAACGATTGAACGCGGGACGTGGGTGATACCGCCAATTTTCACATTCCTGCAACATCTGGGCGACCTAAGCGACCAAGAAGCCTACCACGTTTTCAACATGGGAATGGGGATGCTCGTCATCGTCACGCCTGATGCGGTCGACACAGCACTGGCTGCAGTTCCTGAAGCGCGCCGGGTCGGAACGATCATCGAGGGTGAAGGGGTGCGACTTGTGTAACAAATACGGCGCACCCAGCAAAAACATGTGTGGCGACAAAGATCCCACAGATGCCTCATCGTGATCGTCAAGATACACAACGATAGGATATCGTTATGGAACCAACTCCACACAGCATCAACATGCGTTTTGCACCGGCGGGAACTTTCGATCTCGATACGCTCGCCGACCTGTTCACGCGATCGTTCGCCGAGTACTTCTACCCAGTCAATTTATCAGCAGAAAACCTTGCGCAGCAGATGCGCGTCGAAAGCATTGATCTCTGGCATTCATTAGTCATGCTGGTCGATGAGCAGCCGGTTGGCATAGCGTTACTTGCGCGGCGCGGTGAACGGGTTTGGTGCGGCGGGTTTGGCATTACCCTGCCCTGGCGGGGGTACGGTCTCGCCCAGCCGCTCGCCGAGGCGATGATCGACCAGGCGCGACAGACTGGCGCACGCACTCTCACCCTCGAAGTATTGACCCGGAATAAACGCGCCATCCGTCTATATACTCGTGCGGGGCTGCACATCACCCGTGACTTGCTAATTGTCGAGTGGCGACGTCCGAAAGATGGTCTCCCCTCCAAGCCAAACGTTTCGTTGATCGCGACCAATGCCGACGAATTGCTCGAACACTTTGGGCTCTTGCATCCCGTTGCGGCGGCATGGCAGCGTGAACTGACCACCTTGATCCTGCGGGGCGGCCTCCTGGGTGCGGCGCTCAGAATGAATGAGGATACAGCGGCATACGTTCTCTATCAGAAGGGCTCGAACGGCGGCTTGCGGCTCGCAGATCTTGGCGCGCAAGACGCGACACAGGCCAAATTACTGCTCGCTGCGCTCCAGTTACACAGCAAGCATCTGGTTAGCGTAAACGAACCGGCCAATAGCCCGCTCACTACCGCATTCATTGCGGCTGGCTTCGTCGAGATTGACCGCCAGCACGAAATGACCATAAAACTCTAGCACTCCGTTTTGCATTGCCGTACTATCCTGGCATGATTGCACAGAATACGCTTGTGTGACAGACAAAAACTCATGGTATCATGCGCGTTATGCAGCGAAAGTGAAAGCGAAAATGAGCAGAGGGTGATTGACCGTTTACATCTTCGCTTCGCTGTCTACATTTGTTAGACCAAGAGAGGATTCCCATGAGCTTTGCAGAACTCCGCACGCGCCAGCAAGCCGCCGGCGCGACGTTTACTATCGCAGAGGGCCACGAGTTCGTACTACACTACAGCACCATCATCACTGAATATGAGACAGTACGCAACGGTGCAGCGCTCTTCGACGCCAGCGCCGTTGGGCGATTCTGGATACATGACCGTGATCGGGCCACGCTGCTTCACCGGCTCTCGACCAACAATATCGAGGTGCTTCAGACAGGTCAAGGCTGTCAAACGGTGCTGACCAACCACAATGGCCGGATTATCGATCTGCTGACCGTGCATCGGATTGACGAGCAGTTGCTGATTACCACCAGTCCGCAGCAGCGCGACGCGGTCTTCAACCTGGTACGGAAGAATATCTTCTTCAACGACAAAGTCAAATTGAAGCCAGCCAGCGATAAACTTGGCCAGTTCCATCTCTATGGGCCGCAGAGCGCAGCGCTGCTCCATACGGTGAGCGGCGCGTCAGTTGACGATCTGCCGTTACATCATATCTGCGCCGCCGAAATTAACGGCATGTCCCTCTGGATCGCGCGGATCAAGCCGCTGAACAGCGATGTCGCCTCCGCGCCAGGTGCAGCACAGTCAGGCGCCGGGGCTGCGATCAGCTTCGCGCTGTACGTTCCGGTTGAGACGTTAGCCGAGGTATGGGACGCCCTTTGCGCAGCCGGTGCGCAGCCGCTTGGCGCAGCCGCCTATGACATCTTGCGCGTCGAGGCCGGGCAAGGCGTCTTTGGGCGCGAGCTATCGCTTGAATACATTCCGCTGGAAACCGGACTATGGGACGCGATCAGCTTTACGAAAGGCTGCTATGTCGGCCAGGAGATCATTGCCCGGATGGAGAGTCGGAACCGACTCGCGAAACAACTGCGCGGGCTCAAACTCAGACTGGAGCACAACACTGCCGATGAGTCGTCCATTACGGAGCTGCAGCTACCGGTCAAGCTCGACGTGGGAGGTAAAGAAGCGGGCGACCTAACCAGCATTGTCCAATCACCGCACTTTGGCCCCATCGCCCTGGCCTATGTCCGTACGGCTCACGCTGCGCCAGGCGCGGTTGTTGGCGTTGCGAGCAGCAATATGACCGGTGAGGTTGTCGAACTACCCTTCGCGTGAGTCAGTCCAATCCGAACCTTGTCTCAGCATAACGATTCTTGTGTTCCTGGAAAGATACGGAACATCTTATCTAATCCGAAATCTTTATGGCTCGTGTAAGCCCTAGAAAAAAACAGAGTCTGCTCGAACTCGAGCGCCAGTATGAACTGCTCCGCCATCAACAGGAGCGGGATCGGCATGCACTCGATATTCTCTATCGCATTGGTCTGCTCTGCCGCGGTCAGACTTCTTTCAAGGGCATCTTCGAGTCTATTTACCACGAACTCCAAGTCATCTTCGAACTCGATGCCTGCTATGTCGCCCTCTGCGACACCGACCATCTTGGTCAATTCCGCGCTGCGTTGCTGGCCGACGAAGGCGAGGTCGATTATGATGAGCAGGTCAAATACAGTAAACTGACCGGCCTCCTTCTCGAACGACACGAACCCCTGCTCTTCCACGATCTGATCCATGAGCTCGATCAAATGAACATCAATACAAAGATGTTCGGCAATCTGACGCGCAAATCGCGCTCCTGGCTTGGCGTACCGCTCTTAGTTGGCAGCGACGCCGTCGGGGTGATTACGCTACAAAGTTATACGCCAGGCGTCTATAACGCCGCCGACGTTGATTTGCTCCAGCGTATTGGCAATGTAGTTGCAGTAGCCCTCGAAAACGTCAAGCTCGTCCAGCGCCAGCGCACATTAAGCGCGGCCCTGGCGGACCAGGTCACAGCCCGCACGCGGGAACTGGCAGTGTTGACAGCCATTACTGCCGAGACGGTCTCACGCCAGTCGTTGCCTGAGTTGCTCGATCATGCCTTGAGCCTGATTCTGCCGCTCCTCGAACTCGATGGCGGCAGCGTCCAACTCCTCGATGAACAGCATCAAGCTTTGGTATTGCTGGCTCAACACGGCTTCTCAACAGAATACAGCCAAGAAGCGGCTCGCGCACCACTGGCGAATAGCCCGCTACACCGAGTTGTGATCGACAACCAATCCCTAGTCATCGCCAATAACTGCTGGGAAAACTTTTCCGGTTATACCGGCATGCCTCGCTTTGAGTCTATATTGAGCGTGCCACTGCGGATTGGCGAGCGGGTGCTGGGGACACTGAATTTGTTCGGCTTGACCAAACACGATTTTGACACGGCTGAGATCGACCTAGCCCAGGCAATTGGCAACCAGATCGCGATTGCAATCCAGACCGCACGACTCTTCGACGAGCGTGAGCGCCAGATCGCCGAACTCCGCGCACTTAGCAGTGTGAGCCACGCCGCTAGTACCGCACACGACCCCCAAACGCTGCTGCGCCAAGTCCACGATGCACTCCGCGAATTCCTCCAGATCGATGCTTTCACAATGGTCATTTACAACCCGGGGCGTGGCGTCGTTACTGACGGGCTGTCTATCGATGAAGGCTTTGAGTATTTCTACTGGAAGAACACGCCGCCGCCGCCCGACTCATTGACCAACTGGATCATCAATCAACGCAAACCACTGCGCTTTCATAATATAAAAGACGAAATCGCGCAATATCCTGGTCTAAAACGGCATGTTATCGGCTCGCAGCGAGCGGCGCTCTCCTGGCTCGGCGCCCCCTTCTTCGACCGCGACGATCGGGTGATCGGCGTGATCACCCTCCAGGGGTATCAGCCGGCGATCTTCGATGAGCGTGATGAGGCTTTTCTCATCAACGTGGCCCGACAGGTTGCGCTGCACGTGCAAAACGTGCGTCTGCTCACCCAACGCGAACGCCAGATCCGTGAATTGGACGCGATTGGCCAGATTGGCCAAATGATTAGCGCATCGTTTGATCTTGATGAGATGTTGCAAGTCGTTCATGAAACCCTGGATCGGTTGACCCAAGCGTCGATCTTCTATCTGTTGATCTGTGAGCCAGACACCCATATCATCACGAATGCGATTTTCTTCGAGAAAGGCCAGCGGGTTGCATTGCATCTGGAAGGCGCATCACCAGACGAGCAGAGCTTGAGCGGCTGGATCATGCACCAACGCGAACCGCTACTCTTCCAAGATCTTGTTGTCGAGCGCGATCAGATTATACAACGAGGCATCAGTCCACACTCGGTTAACCTGCAAAATGCAGTCCGTTCATGGGCTGGCGTACCGCTTCTGGCCAAGGGCGGCGAGCCGATCGGGGTACTCTCGCTGCAGGACTGCAAAGCCTACTGCTATGATGAGCAAACGCTTGAATTGCTCAACCAGGTAGCGAGTCATGTCAGCCTTGGCATTCAGAAGGTGCGACTCTTTGAAGAGCGTGAGCGCCAGGTGCGTGAAAACGCGCGCCTCTTCACCGAAGCGCGCGCCCACGCTGAAGCCGTCCAAGAGCAAGCCAAACGGATGGCGCTGGTTCACCACATCACGGCAGTCCTCAACACACGGCTTGACCAACAAGAGATCCTGGAACTAGCCGCCGGCGAACTGGTGCAGCTCTTTTGGGCCGACCACGTTGGGATTATGCTCTTCGATGAAGAGATTGAGTGGGGAACTGTGGTTGCGGAATATCCGCTTATTGGCAGCCTGGGGGTGCAAGTGCCGCTGCAGGGCAACCCAATTATGCAAGAGTTTCTTGCCTCGCACCGTCCCGTCTGTATTACGGCTACCGACACCGATCCAAGGGCCGATGTTAGCCGCGCTATTTGGCAAGAATTAGGGATTGCATCGGTGATGATCCTGCCGCTGACGAGTCGGGATCGGGTGATTGGAGCCATCGGCCTTGATATCTTGGACCGATCACATACCTGGACCGAAGAGGAACAAGACCTCCTCCTCACTATCGCACGCTCCATCGCGACAGCGCTCGAAAATGCCCGGCTCTTCACCGCCGAACACGAGGCTCGCCACACTGCCGATACGCTCCGCGAGATGGCGCGTGTGTTGAGTTCAACGTTCGATCCGCAGGAAGTGCTACACTTGATTCTGCGTGAACTCCAAAACTTGATCCCCTATGATACAGCTTCCATCATGCTGGTAGATGGCGAAGTATTACGCATTGCCGCCTCACGCGGCTGGGAAGAATCGCCCTATGATCCCAGAGCGCTGATTTTACCGCTTTATCAGCCCAGCGGCGCAGCAATGGTTGTTCACCAGCGCCAACCCATCGTCTTAGCCGACACCCGCGCAGAACCCTACTGGTCGCCGAATGCCAACCTGACCCAAACTCGTTCCTGGCTCGGCGTTCCGCTTGTTGCGAAAGGCGCCGTCCTCGGCGTCTTGAATATTGACGGATACGAGACAGATCGGTTTACCGATCGCGATGTCAAAGTTGCTTCGGCTTTTGCCAACCAAGCTGCGGTAGCACTGGAAAACGCCCAACTCTACCAAGAGTCGGTTACGCGCGTCGAGCAAGAACTCGAGATTGCGCGGCAAATCCAACATAACCTCTTTCCGCGTGAACTTCCGCATGTCGCGGGTCTGACCTTGGCCGCCGAGTGTTTGCCGGCCTACGAGACCGGCGGTGATTTTTATGACGTGGTTGTGCTGGACACTCAGCGGATCGGGGTCTTAGTCGGCGATGTATCGGGGAAGAGTATTCCGGCGGCAATGTTGATGGCGGTCGCACGTTCTATCGCCCGCTCGGAAGCGCGTGACCACGAGACACCATCAATCGTTATACGTGAGACCAATCGGCTCTTGGCCGATGATATGCCGCCGCATACATTTGTAGCGCTTTCGTATGCCATCCTTGACCTGAAACAGCGCAAAATCTATCTGACCAATGCCGGCCAACTTACGCCGCTGCGCCGCCGCAGCGATGGGCAGACCGAATACCTGGAAACGCCCGGCCCAACCCTTCCGCTGGGGATGTTGCCCGATATCGAGTATCAGACCCTGGAAATACCGTTAGCGTCGGGAGATCTCTTGGTCTTCTATACCGATGGCATTGTCGAAGCCAGGGATCGGAACCGCCAACTGTTTGGCTTCGAGTGGCTTGAAATGCTAACCCAGAAGAGCGCCGATTTGCCTCCCTATGAGTTTATTGATCATGTTCTGCAGATCGTGAGGGGCTTCGCATCTGGCGCTACCCAACACGATGACCTGACTCTGGTGGTCATCCGCGTTGAATAGGGAGAGTTGCGTCTTGCAGTTTCTACATCGCGCACAACGATATTTAGAGTGTTTTGCCGACCAGTCCCAATAATTCCGCCTCTGACCGCAGCCCCACAATGACCTCCCGAATGAGTTCTTCTATTGGCATGTCTAATTCGTCAGCGCCACGTTGGATATCTGCACGGCTTACTTTTGCGGCAAACGCCTTATCTTTGAGCTTTTTGCGCACCGATGAGACCTCGACGCTGTGAATGCTTTTATCGGGGCGCACCAGAGCGACAGCAGTAACAAAACCAGATAGCTCGTCCACTGCATAGAGCGTTTTTTCCATCAGCGAAGCGCGCGGAATCCCGCTATAATCGGCGTGGCTGAGAATGGCGCGGCAAATCTCCTCGCTCCAACCATTGTTGCGCAAGTGGGCTACGCCAACAAAAGGATGGCCGGTTTCGCTCCTTTCCAGGTTTGGATGACGCTCATAGTCCATATCATGCAAGAGCCCCACCGCGCCCCAGAGGTCTTCGTCGGCGCTATGACGATGGGCAAAGTGGCGCATACAAACCGCAACCGCTTCGCAGTGTTTGCGTAGGCTATCGCTTTCGATCCATTCGTAGAGCAAAACACGGGCCTGGGCGGTTAGCATATCATCTCCTTTCCAAATTATGGTACAACATTCACGGTGATGGCGATGGAGATAGCGCAGATAATAGCATATACATTCGCGCCGCGCCGCCTGCCTATATAATAGCACAACACCACGCACCAAATGCTTCACTATACTGAAAACAATGTATGCAACACCCATATGCGGTTGGCGTGCTTCAAGCGCACCCCCCACCATGCTGACCTTATGATGAATTTTGACGATCAAAACCGGTAATGAGAAAAAGTATTCGTAGTGCCGCCTTCAGGCGGCACTACTACCATAAAACCGCCTAGAGGCGACACTACGTCAGACTACCTCATGTTGATTGTCAAATTTCATTGGGGGTGGACAGAACATGTGGGCGAATTTGGTGTTTGAGGCGTTGGGATGCGCGGTATACCCTCATCACCTAACCCCCTGGTATCATGATCGTGGTGGGTGGAGAGGCCGTCAGCCCACTGCGGGTCACACCCTGGCGGAGAGATAGGCCCACCGCCACCCCGCCAGCGAATCCTTCCGTACCGACACCGGCGGGATGCAGCGACCGGAGAACCCCCTCAGGCCGTGAGCCTGTGGACGAGCCAGGTTCTGACGGCCAGCCCCTCGCAGCGAATCTGGGGCCGCGAGCCCGTATACCAGGTGGTGGCGATACGGCTGGCCCCGGTGACGGTGTCACACGCATGCGGCGGAACCGTCTCTACCGACGATCCGGGGTGTGGATGCGGGCAAAACGACGCTGGTAGCGACCACCAGGCCGGCCGCGGAGGGCCCGGTGTTGGGCAGCTTGCCCCAACACCCCGGATGGCTGCACGGCGCGGGCGCAGGCACTAGCCCCGACCGACCCGGTGCGGCGGGTGCTCGAACCCGCACCCGGTGCGCGACTGGGCCCAAGGGCTGGGGCGGCGCACCAAGACCGACCGACCGGACGGCCTGCGGCTGGCCCCGGATGGGGCTGACCTGGCTCCCCCCGCCTAGGTCGCCCTGCCAGCGGAAGGAAGCGAACTGGACAGCCTGCTGCGGCGCCGCGACACCCTGGCGCAGTAACTGCGCCAGGAACGCCATCGCCTCCCGCAGCTGGGCCCGCGCCCCGGCGGGGCCACCGCGCCTTCAGACGATGATCGGGGCGCTGGCTGCGGCGCTGCGGGCGCTGGCTGCGGCCAGCACGACCCGCCAGCCGCAGCAGCCGGCCATCGCCCCGGCGGGACGGCGGGTGCAAACGGCGCCGGGCATTGGGCGCCGGAATAGCCGGTGGCTAGTGGTGATGCGGTACCGTTGGTAGACGGTGACCGGCGGGCCGGGTGAGGCCAACGGACTAACCACCTGCGTCGGGTTGGCCCCGACCGGGCATGACAGCGGCGCCAGTGGGCGTGGCCCGCGGACGATTGCGCGGATGGGGCTGGCCCACGTCCGCCGGTTGCGCTTCCTGGGCGCGTTGGGCGGGGTCGCGGCCAGAACTCCGCCCGCACCTTTGACCCCCGGCTGGTGGCGCGGAGCAAGCCGCAGGTGGACGCGTTGGTGGCGACGGCGCGCAAGATAGTGGGCTGGGCCTGGGCCGTCTTGCGGCATGAGCCACCGTTTGATCCGGCGAAAGCAGCGTCCAAAGGAGCATAACCCCTTGACAATCATGAGAGAATTTCGCTCGCCCCCTTGTCCCCCCGCACGCGGAGGTTGTGGGAGAGAGGGAACCAGCCGCATCAGGAAGCGGCACATCTCGTTTCGAACATAGGTATTGTCCGCCCCTAAACACGCTGACCAGCGTGTTGCTCACCGCCAGTATGGTATACTTATTCTACAATAGTCCGGCACTATGATGAGGAACCTGTGATGACAGCGACAGCCGCAACCGAAGAGACTATCGAAATCCCGCCTTGGCCCGAAGATGTTGTTCCGCCGCCAAGCGACCTTCCCTATGACGATGGAGAACGTATGGAATCCCCATGGCACAACGGCACAGCCACTCTATTGGTTGCGGGCTACCTGGCTTCGCGCGGCGGTCGCTTCGATGACTTCTACGCAGGCATCAATATGTTCCTCTACTACAGCTCACAACAGGTGCGCAACCGCGATTATAAAGGCCCTGATGTCTTCTTCGTCAAGAATGTCGACGGCACACGCAAGCGACTGTATTGGGCAATCTGGGACGAGGAGGGGCGCTATCCCAATGTCATCGTTGAATTACTTTCACCGAGCACCGAATCAACCGATCTCAATGAAAAAAAACAGCTCTACGAAGAGGTCTTTCGGACTCCCGAGTATTTCTGTATCGCGCCACAGGTCGAGCGGATGTACGGCTGGCGTCTGGAGAAGGGCGCTTATGTCCCGATCCAGGCCGACGAGCGCGGTTGGCTGTGGAGCGAGGAATTAGGCCTGTGGATCGGACGGTGGGAAGGACTCTTCCTAAACCTGCACGCAACCTGGGCGCGCTTCTACCACCCCTTAGGAGAACTCGTGTTGATACCCGAAGAAGCGGAACACCAGCGCGCCGAGGCCGAACGCCAGCGCGCCGAGGCCGAACGCCAGCGCGCCGAGGCCGAACGCCAGCGCGCCGATGATCTTGCAGCGCGCCTGTCCGCCCTGGAAGCCGAACTCCAACGGCTGCGCGGCGAACAGTCCTGATCCGACGCGCCGGACACTCGCGGCGGGTGTTCAAGGGCATACAGAATACTTGAACGAAGGCTATGTTTGAGGCGTTGGGATGCGCGGTATCCCCTCACCCCGACCCCTCTCCCGCTCCCTATGCCCCGCGTGCGGGGGCAAGGGGACAGGAGAGGGGCGCCTCACGCGAGCGTTTGCGGCATCCGATAGCGGTCCATTGGTATTGCGAACACCTGTCCTGTCCGACCTTAAACTGCGGGAGTGCGGAGAGACAACGCTGCAGTCGCACATTAGCGCGTCATCCGCACACAACCCACCCGGATTGCAAGAACGCTGATCTAGATTTTTTCATTCCGTTTGATCTGCTCGTAGAGATTGGCCGTTTCCGGCAACAATTCGATGCCCAAATCGTCGCGCAAAGCCTGAACGCAGCGATTGTAGCTGCGCATTGCCTGGGAACGGCTTCCGCTGCGTGCATGGGCGATCATCAACACCTGGTAAGCTTCTTCGTAACAACGGTCACGACGCAGCACTTGCTCACACAACTGCACAGCTTGCTGAAGATCACCTGCCTCAACCAGACGGTTGGCGTGCATTGTCGCCGTAGCAAGGAAGCGGGCTAGCAAGCGCTCGCGTTCTTCGAGAGTCCAGGAGTCGTATAGGGACTCGGCCAGATAGTCGCCCCGATAGATCTGCACAGCCATCTGGCTGTTACGCAGGGCAAAATCCAGATCTTCCTGATTCGCTGCGCCAGCCACCCGCAATTCGAATTCGTCTACATCAATCCAGCATCCATAGGACGGCGCAAAACTATAGGCCAAGCCCTGGCGGCGGATGAAGAACGGCGCTGTCCGGGGCGGTCGCATTGGCTCAAGGGCGGCATTGAGCGCGTTGAGGGTCACTTTGAACTGGCGCTCGGCGGCGTCAAGGTCGCTATCGGGCCACAACCAAGCGCAGATCTGCTCACGCTGCAGCCAATGCCCTCGATAAGTGAGAAGCAGTTGGAAGAGCTGGCGGGCCTTCTCACGTTGCCACTCGCGAGCCTGGATTTCATGCCATCCGCGCCAGACCCGAAACGTTCCAAACATCTGGATGCGTAGCGTATAGCCCGGATGGTAGTCATCAACCGCTTCGTCGGCAGCAATCGTTGGGAAAGCTAGACGCAGCAATTTTTGGGCGAGCGTCGTATAGGGCGGCTGGGAGCGCCCCTTCAAGAGAATAGGCACCAAAATCGCCATATCAACAGGGCCGAACAGGGTCGGGGCAGTCAACAGTCCCTCATAACCATATTGGATGATAAAATCAAGCAGTTGCGTTACGTGCTGATTGGCTTCATTATTGTTGCCGCTATGAATACACCAGAGCGCGATCCAAAGTGCAGCTACAGCTTGACCATAGGTATCGCCGCCGCGAATCAAGCGTTGTCGAGCCTGATCGAGCCATTCCGGCGCTCGTTTGTCAGCAACAGTAACCGCAGCGCCCCCCAACGCCAACCAGATAAGTGCAGCCGTCCACTCATCGCCAGCGGTCTCAGCTATCTGCAGTCCTTCTTGGGCGCTTGCCTCGGCGGCGGTAAGATCGCCGTCACGACCATGCAGCAAGGTTAGCCCCAGGCACACTTCAGCCTTGGTCCGACTCACGCCGGCGGCCTGCACCAGCTGCAGCGCTTCGTGATAGCGTTGGCGCGCTGCGGCTGTTTCGCGAGGTGCGACGAGTTGGTAGGCATGCCCGACGCGCATGTGGGCAATCGCCTCAGTTAGCCGAGAAGGGCCGCGCTGGGCTTCGAGCAGGCCCAAGCGGGCCATCGCCAGCGCTTTTGCTCCATTGCCAAGCAGCGAGTAGATCAGCGAGAGCAATAACAAAGGTTCGCGATGAGCCATGGTAGAGACCAAGCTCGGGATGCGACCGCTCATCGCATCTTGTTCGTCTAAGCCCAAATCAGCCTCGAGTTGCCGCCGCGCTTCATGGAGACGCCCGCTCCGCAAAAGCAGGCGGGGCGGGGCGAAAGACTCGGGCGTTTCCGCTTTTTGCTCTGCTGCCACAGTATGCTCGACTGGTTCGCGCCAGTCTTTCAGATGCTCGCCCTGCGCCAGTTGATGGGCGCACGACTCCAGGATAAGGGCAATATCGGCGCGACCACGATTTGCCCAATTTTCCGCTTGGAGCCGTAGCAACTCGGCCCGTTCGCGAAAACGATCACGGGGCATAAGCTTCAGCGCCTTCTTGAGCAACGCAACGGCAGGCGTAGGCTGGACAGTGTCGAGATAGACCTCGGCGCGCCCCCGTAATACCCGGATGTGTCCATCGCGATTCTTTTGCTGTTGAAATGCGATTTCGGCCTGATTATAGATCTGGAGCGCTTCGTCAAAGTTGCCTAACTGACGCTGGGAGGCAGCACGAGCTTCGAGCAGGGTTGGCCACTGTTGATATTGACGCGGAAAGCGATCAAGCCACTCGATCAAGAGCGGAGCGCGATTTGCATCGAGCCAGGCAGCCGCCGCCTGTTCGAGCGCCATAGCGGCGTTCTCAATATCGCCGGCAGCCAGGAGATGATGGATGGCCCCTTCATCGTCGCCATGGGTGCGATAATAGTCGGCGGCGCAACGATGCAAATCACGCCAATTCGCAAGCCGCTGCATTGCCTGGCGTTCGAGAAAAGCGCGGAACAGCGGCTGATAAGCCAGACGAAATGGTTGATCCGGCGCGTCGTTTGGCAATGCTTCGAGGAACAGGCAACGTCGTTCGGCCTCACACGCCAGATATGCTTCGCTCGACTCATCGCCCGATCCAGGCAAAGCCGCATAGACATCCGAATCAAGCCAGCGCAAGCCGGCTGTACGCAAGAGAAAGTTTTGCAGATCAGATGGCTGGACTTCGAGCACCTCGCGTTTGAGGTATTCATCGAGCAGATGCGCGCTAGGGGTCGGCGCCAGCCCTACACCCCAACCGCCTATCCCCAAGTGCAGCGCTAGCGGCCAGCCACGACAGACCTCGGTCAATTCAGCGATATTAGACGGCGGAGCCTGATCGTACAATGCAAACAGCTCTTGTGCATCATCAACCGTAAACGCAAGGTCAGATTGCCCAAGTTGATAGACTTCGCCACGCGCCCGTGCCGTAGCCAATGCTTCCAACTGCGGCTCGTAGCGCGCAGCGATAATGATATGCAAACGCATTGGCAGGATCGTTAACAGCCGCTCGAAGAGCAAGCGCAAAGCTGGATTCTGGTCAGCCTGATGATAATCATCCAGGACAAGGAGTGTTTCGTCGCTCAGTAACGCGGCCAACTCGTTAACGAAAACATCCAGCGCTGGTTGAAGTATCGTTGCTATGTCTCCCCCCTGATGCGCTCCAACTTCGACGTGGACCAATTCAGTATTGACACGTTCCTCATCAATTGCGACAATAGGGCGAAAGGCGGCAGCCAAATGACGCAACAGAAGCGCCGGATCATCAGTAGGACTCATCCGGCACCAGGCAGCAGGCCAATCACCGGCTGTCAGGGCCGCCAGTGCAGTTGTCTTTCCACTGCCCGCTGGGGCGATCAAAAGCGTCAAAGGGTAGTCTATCGCGACAGCAAGCTGCTTGAGCACATTTTCTCGCCGAAGCAGGCGCGCCTGTTGCGGCGGAGGTGAGAGTCGGGTCATGAGCATCGGTCAACCTCTCGTATCCAGCTATCATCCGAGTGGAACTGATTTGTAACTCGCGAAGCTACCATTACCCGACAAGAAGGGCGCTTTGTACGCAGGGGAGCTAGCGTCAGTCCTTTTCTACTTGTTTTCACATAGCTCCATAGCATTGAGACATATGAAGAGGAGCTTTGCGCTATGACGCCGCCAAAAACACCTGAAGCCACAACAACAACCCAAAACAACGTTCACGATGTAACCGAGAATTCCCTCAAGGCGGTTCGGGCATGGAACGAGCTTTTAACAGCTAGCACCGATATGGCGTTCGACGTAGTATTGAAGAATTGGGACTACAGCCGCAGCTTGCGTGGTTCTGCCGAACAAGCGATCGAGGATGCGCTCAAGACCCAACATCGCCTAACTAGCGAGATGATGCAAGTCTGGCGAGGCTATACCGCCAAAGTGGAAGAGATCGTCAAGAAAACCAAATAATGATGTAAAGCGTACAACGTAATGCCTATGCTAAGATGTTCTTCGATTACATTGTACGCTTTCCCAGCGAAACCTACATGTAGGCGCCGCCGTTTATGTTGATCTGTGTCCCGGTGATATAATCGCCATCAGCGGCAAGAAATGTCACTGCCTTTGCCATCTCCTCAGGCATACCAAAGCGGCGAAGCGGAATACGAGATTTAATCTGATTCTGCACCTCTTCGGGCACTTCCGCAAACATATCGGTCATCGTAAAGCCAGGGCAAACCGCATTCACGGTAATATTGAATCTCGCCAGCTCGAGTGCGGCTGTCTTGGTGAATGCGATAATACCGCCCTTACTGGCAGAATAGTTTGCCTGGCCAAATGCGGCAGTCTGGCCGTTCATCGAACTAATATTGATGATCCGCCCAAAGTTCTGGTTGATCATAATCGGCATAGCGGCACTGGTGCAGAAGAAGAGCCCATTTAGATTCGTGCTTACCACGTTGACCCAATCCTCCTCGCCCATTTTGCGCAACGACCGATCGCGGGTGATACCAGCATTGTTGACAAGAATATCTAGGCGCCCCCACTCCTCGACAACCTTTTGTATCATTGCGCGGGCTTCCTGCGCGTCGGCAATACTGGCCCTCACGAGCAAACACGACCCGCCCATCTTGGCAATCTCGTCGGCGACATCACGGGCTTTTGCTTCGCTACTCTGGTAGTTCACACCAACTTTGGCGCCCTCACGCGCCAATTCAAGGGCAATGGCGCGCCCGATCCCGCGCGACGCTCCTGTCACCAATGCACATTTTCCTTCCAGGCGTCCCATTGTAGTTACCCTCCTCTGCTTTGCTAGCCTAATGCTGTTTCGTATTCAGTCCACCTCTCCTGAAACAACTGTCTGAAATACGCCAGTTGGAATGCAGCAACCTGGTCGCATTCGCTCCCAGTACAATGGCTGCATTCCAACCGCAGGTCACCCCAAGCGCATTGCAGGCAGCTTCTCAAAAACTCACCCCTGTCCTGCCTTTCGCCCTCTGTCAAGGACTGGTCGAGCGCTACGCGGCGCCTACACACCGCGCCGCAGGAGTGGTGCAAGGACGTCTGTATCATTCGTATGCGCTGCACGCAGGCACACACAACACCAAGCGGCAATCCGCTTTACATGCGCTCGTAGATGGCGGCAATGCCCTGACCGCCGCCAATACACATCGAGACCAGTGCATAACGCTTGCCCGTACGCTGAAGTTCATAGATCGCCTTCACGGTCAAAATACAACCCGTGGCGCCGATCGGGTGTCCCAGCGAGATGCCGCTCCCATTCGGATTGGTCGTAGCCATGGGCAACTCGAGATCGCGCATGACAGCCAGCGCTTGGGCGGCAAAAGCTTCGTTCAGCTCAATCACATCCATATCGCCGAGCGAAAGACCAGAGCGTTCGAGCACTTTGCGTACGGCAGGAACTGGACCAATACCCATATACTTCGGTTCAACAGCCGCATTGGAATAGGCAACAAGCCGCGCCATAGGTTTCAAACCGCGCTTCTCAGCTGCGCTGCGCTCCATCAATACCACTGCCGCCGCAGCATCGTTGATACTCGAGGCGTTGCCGGCTGTTACTGTACCCGACTTATCGAAAACGGGCCGCAGTTTGGCCATCTTTTCCAGGTTGACATCGCGGCGCACATTCTCATCGGTATCGAAAAATGTTGTACCGCCTTTGACTTTGACTTCAACCGGCAAGATCTGGTCTTTGAAATAGCCGTTGTCAATTGCAGCAGCAGCTCGTTTATGGCTCTCGACTGCCAGTGCGTCCTGGTCTTCGCGGGAGATTTCCCACTTTTTTGCGACATTTTCGGCAGTGATACCCATATGACAATCGTCGAAGGGGTCGCTTAGCGCGCCGACCATAGCATCGACCATCTTCGCGTCATTCATACGCGCCCCCCAGCGCATGGCCGGAACCCAATACTGGCTGCGACTCATACATTCTGCACCGCCGGCTACGGCTGCATCTGTATCACCGAGCATAATATATTGAGCAGCCGAGACAATCGCTTGCAGACCGCTGCCGCACAGACGGTTAAGTGTCATTGCGGGCGCATCTACAGGCAGGCCGCCCTTGACGCCAGCCACACGGGCCAAATAGTGGTCATGCGCATCGGTATGGATGACGTTGCCGAATACCACATGTCCAACCTCAGCCGCTTCGATACCAGCGCGATTGACCGCTTCGCGAACACACCACGCTGCTAATTCACTAGGGGGTTGATCCTTCAAACCGCCGCCGTAGATTCCAATTGCCGTTCGCACACCACTGAGCACGACAACTTCGCGATCCGTAGCCATTCGTTACCTCCTCATTCTCTAAAGCGGGTACTCTACTACGCTGTACAACCCGTGACCGATTGCAGGAAAGCTGAACAAGCCCCCTAACCAACCCTCAAGCTGAACGCCTGTTGGAACATACATTGCGGCATTCAACAGTCCTGCGATCTCGCCCAATTGCAACGCACGCATCTCCTATAACTACCAGCGTGTGCCGCAATCGCTTTTCAGACCGGCGCCGTGAGGCCGTTTGAAAAGGGGTGGTTGAGGCGAAACGCAACCACCCCAGGTTTATTGAAAGGCAGAAATAGAGAAAAGTCGCCACTCCACATCTTTTCGCCTCAAGAGCCGCCGCACAGCTCGCGTCATCTTAACACGACTCGCGCATTCGTCGATTCAACGAGTTGCGCGTGAGCCGCAATCCCCAAGATATTGCTTTGGTATCACGCAGACAGCGGAAAAACCACTATTCTATGCGATAACAAACGATCCCTAGCGGGGCTTTACGCTCCAAACTTTGCTGTGTAGCTCCATATCTTAACCGAAGTTTGGAAGACTAAAGCGTTGCGGTTTATCTCTGTAAGATAATAATATCATAACTAATAGTATGCGTGGTTGGATATATGCTAGTATATATCATTTTTCCAACGCGCGTGCAAGTGCTTGTGTTTAGTACTACAACGAGCCATGTCATGCTGAACGACGTGAA
>JAKSDJ010000048.1 GCA_022360155.1 Chloroflexales bacterium
ATCACAATCGGTTATGGGAAAGGCGCTCGTAGTGCCGTCTTCAGTCGGCTGTGCTGCCGTCAAATTGCCTAAAGATTTTTGACAATCACAATCGGTTATGGGAAAGGCGCTCGTAGTGCCGTCTTCAGTCGGCTGTGCTGCCGTCAAATTGCCTAAAGAAGGCGGTACTACGTAGACTGCCACTGTTGATTGTCAAATTTCATAAGGCGGCACTACGTCGAATAACTGCGGTTGATTGTCAAAATTCGAGAGAGTGACGCAAGGCGGTCGTTTTCGCTCACCCGTGTGCGGCACAGTCACATGGGCTTCTGATATAGCGCAACGTATTGAGCCGTATCAGGGAATCAGCTTCTGTGCAATGCCACAGGTTGCTATTTTGCAAAGATGACCTTGATATCGGCTTGGCGCTGCTCGGATTGTAATTGCTGGCGGACGAGATAGAAGTAGACTCCGCCCTTGGAGCGGCGGCGGCTGCCGTCTGTGAGCATCATTCCGCCTTGTTCCTCGATCTGCTCGGTTTTTTGCAAGAAGTGCAGCGACTGATCGATCCCGAGGTGTGTGACGATCCGTTCGATCTGGCCGCGGGGTTTGTCCTCGGTCTCACCAAGCGATTGGACGATTTGCTGGACCGTGTTGCGTCGTTCGCGCTCCTCTTGACGGCGGGTGATGTTCTCTTGTCGCTTGGCGTCTTCTTGTTGCTGGCGTTCTTGCCGTCGCTTCGCTCTCATAACCGTATTATCCTTTGATGCTCGTCGTTTACCACTATTTTTGCGTAGATACAATTGGCGACGAGGGTGTCAAATGGCCCATTCGTCGAACAGTATCTTCCCTGTATTGGCGCCAGACGGCGTATGCCAAATAATAGCGTTTGTAATACCACGTAAGCGTTAATATTGTCAAACAATGCCCGCACAGCCGCATAGCTGCATAGGTTTGTGATGGACCTGGCAATCTTGCCGAGATTGCGATCAGCGTGTATGATGCACCATGGAAAGGCTAGCCCCAGAGATAGTCCAAGTACATTATAGAGGAGTTGATGAAAGGAGCAGGCACAATGGCACTGTATGTCATTCTTGCGTCGTTGACTGAGGAGGGTGCGAAGGACATCCCCGGTATCATAGCACGCCGCGCCGATGGTCTCCAGGGCCTCGAACGCCACGGTATCAAGCGGATTGCCGACTATGCGCTGATGGGTTCCGACTACGACTTTATGTATATTGTCGAAGCCGATAGCAACGAGACAATCCTACGCCAAGTGGTTCGCGATACCGCAAGCGGTAAGCTGCGCTTTCAAACGATGCCGGCTGTGACCCTCGATGATTTTGCGAATATTGTCCAAAAGCAACAATAAGCTTCGTTCTTGCCTTTGGTTATGTGCGGGGACGCAATGCGTCCCCGCGCATATGTGCGTTTGAAGCACTGCTAAGGTCCGAAGCGGCAAGTCAGACAAGCCAGTTGCGCGCTTCACGCAGAGCTTCCGCACTGCCGACAAGCATCAACGTATCGCCGAATTGCAGGGTTGTGTCGCCGTGAGGGACGACAACCTCGCCGTCACGACGAATGCCTATGATCAACGCATTGCCAGGCAGCCGCATCCGGCGCAGCGAACGTCCGTGCAGCGAGCGTTTGTGCAACGGCAGGTCGATGAGGTTGATGTCGTTGTTCTTGTTTTGCAAGATGCTGAACGCTATCGGGAAGTGCAGCGTTCCTTCTATCGCTAGCATCGTCGCTAGGGCGGATTGGATGACCTGGGCGCCTCGTTTTTGGAACTCGCTGATGTATTGCGGGTCGTCTACCCGGGCAATAATTGTTGGTATGTCGAAGCGCTCACGGGCAATGCGACAGACGGCCAGACCTTCCTCATACGAATTCGAAAGAACCACGAGCGCCCGGCTGCGCGATGCGCACGCTTCTTCGAGCACCAAGGCATCAGCGGGACGCCCAGTCACAACCCGGAATCCATCCTGGCGCAGATCCGTAAGTTGCTGATGATCCGAGCCGATGAAGGTGACCGACTCCTCGCTCCGAATCAGCCGAGCGCCAAGCAACTGCGCCAACTGGTTTGTACCGAGAATAATTACGCCATAGCGGCGCTCTTTTGCCTGGGCGGGCAGTATACGGCCAAAGAGAATGGGCGAGAGGGTGCAAGTCACAACGGCAACGAGAATAATAGCGGCATTAGTCGCGTCCGAAATCAGGTTCAGGCTAAGTGCAATCGCCGATGTCGCAATGATCAGCGAGAGACGCGACGACATCAACACCCCGGCGGCGAGGGTTTCGCGCCAGGAGAAGAGCTTCCGTAGCAACATGGCCGGGAAGATCTTGACGGCGTAGGCGACGGCGATCAACAGCGGCACTAGGAGCATGGCGCTCGGTGATGCCAGCAACGCGCGCAAGTCAAAGTTTGCCCCGACCATGATGAAGAAGATCGGGATGAAGAAACCATAGCCGATAGCGTCAAGTTTTTCGCGCAAAGGCGACTCGTAGCGCGGGCTGCTGATGCTGATGATCGCACCCGCAAGAAAGGCTCCCAGAATCACCTCGACGCCAAACCCCTCGGCTAGCACGACCCAGGTTATCATCAAAGCAAACGCGCCGCGCACCGGGATTTGCGCTGTGGCATGCGACAGTTCTTGCCAGCCCCGGCGCAGCATTGGAATGCGGCTGGTCCACTGGCCAAGCGTGGCTGATGAAACGAACAGAACCAGCAGCAGCATAAAGAGCAGGATGTCAAGGCTGAATCCACGGCTTATGATGGCAATATCCAGACTCAATAAGAGCAGGGTGACGAAGTCGCTCAGCAGGGCCAGTACCAGCACCGTTTGGCCGTAGATGGTTGCGGTGAGTTCTCGCTCTTTCAACACTGGCACCACGATGCCGAGCGAGGTAGTGCTCAAGATCAACCCCATCAGAATGGCGTTGCGCGTCAATCCAAATGAGGCAAAGAGCGCCCCAACCCCGACCGCAATCAACAAGGTTAGAAGAAAGGACAGCGCGGCCAAGGGTACGGGGTGTTGCCAGCGAGGCCGGTCTACGTCGGCTTCATTCTCCACGAAGAGTGCGTCGAGGTTAACCTCCAGACCAGAGAGAAACATCAAGAAGACAAAGCCGAACTCGGCGAGAAAGTCGAGCGTTGGTAGCGGTTGAACCAGATTGAAGCCGCTCTTGCCAATAATAATGCCGGCCACAATTTCGCCAACCACGATCGGTAAACGTACAGGGCGGATACGGCTCACGATCAAGGGCACGACAACCGCCAGTACGGTGATGAGCAAGAGTGGAGCAAATGGCGAAGCGTGTTCCATCGTTGAGGCGACTCTCCTTGGAAGCTGTCTGAAAAGCTGTCCGCCCAGTTAACAGCTAGGTCGAACGCTTGGGCTCAGGTAGATGGAAGATGATCGGATTAGGAGTACGGGGGCTGTTCTCACTGCACGGCGATGCGTTTACCGCACTCCACACCTCTTTTCAGACAGGCTCGTAGAATACGACAACGAGAAGATGCGATGTCGGAAGCTGTTCACCGTTTTGGAAGCGACTGCTGCTGTGCGCCGCTATGCACCAAAAGGAATACGAGAGAATCTATTTATTTGGAGTGGATGAGCGGTTCATAGCTAGAGTTGTGAACAGATTCTGATTTCGCGCTTGATCTTCTGTGCCATGATTGTACCACCTCTTTTGCCGAAGAGGCGAGAAAACGAGGAGATAAGGAGGCGAGGAAGCGCACAGATGCGAGGGCCATCGCGTCATCCGCTCAACGCGTCATCTGCTTATCCGCTGGACACTTTCGTCACAATCTGGTACCTTTTACAGGCACACTTGGAGCAAACCAATGGCGAGTATCCGCGACCAGATTGCGACCTATCTGCAAGTGGCGCCCTTTCCGCATAGCAGCGCCCTCTTTTTTGGCATTGCCGGGAGTATTGCTGGGGCCAAAGCAATCAAACGGTTTAGTCAGCAGCGTCACTTCATCGGCGCCGGATATGCCGTCATCGCGTTGCTCACTCTGAGCGTTGCGCTGTTTGCTGAGGCGGATGCTCGTTCACGCTTTCAAGAGTATCTGCGCTTGCGCACTGTATTCAGTCGTTGGGGCTGGAAGCTGCGCATCGTTGAGCCGGTGTCGTATTCCCGTTGCCAGCGGGATACGGCGCTGGTTGCTGCTGTCAGATCCGGCTATGGCGCGCAGATCAGGCAGTATTTCTGGGACAAAGGCTATCGCTGGTATCATATTATTCCGGATGCGGTGCTCAAGCGACCAGGCTATGTTTTTACTCGTCAGTTTATGCGCAGCAGCTTCCTGGTCAAAACCTATAAGCGACGCAACCGCCTGCAAGAGCCAAAGTCGCACCGTGACAGTCGTTAGGGCGAGGCCCCTCGACAATTCCTTGACAGCTAATCAAGGGCGCCGAATGAGCAGTAACAAAGGGCTTGTATCGCATACTCGTGCGATCAAAGCGGGCCTTGTCTCCAACGCGACTACTTGGATGCGTACGAGTTTTAATCTTCTTCTCAGACGTGTAGTGCTGTAATATGATATGATTTGGATTACGAAATGTTTC
>JAKSDJ010000783.1 GCA_022360155.1 Chloroflexales bacterium
CTACTCACAACCGTTCAGTATCCAGATCAACAACTCGAATACGGAAGTGCAGGAGATCCGTTGGACGACTGTTGTCACTCGCGCGGGATTGGCCGATATCCAGCTCTCGTATCGGGTTGCGGCAACGACAGCACTCTGTGATGGGCCTGAGTCGTTTGCTGGCTCGGAATGGCGGGATTTGGATGGTTTGCCAGACGACCCTCCTGCCTTTCGCTCGCAGAATGGAGTGAATGTTGTTGTCTTTGAAGGCGTCAACAAACCGCCATCTTCGAGTTGCTTGCAGTATCGGGCGCGATTTGTCACCTCGAACCAACAGACCTCGCCGGTGTTGCTCAACGTGAGCATCAAAAAGTTTTTGCCTGGCGGTCCAGACCTGAAACCGGTAGTAAAAAACCCTGTCGTTACCGAGTTGGACGGTGCAGGCAAACTTACTGACCTGAAAGTGACGTTCATCAATGAGAACCAATTCGAGCCGCCGACGCAGCCGGTCGATTTCGCTAGGCCGGGGAAGGATGGATCGTTCTTTGTTGATTTGTGTATCTCGGCGCCGAATGGTACGATTACACCGCCGCCCTCGAAAGACGGGAAAGATCCTGCTTGCAGCAAGGTCTACGCGAATATCGACAAGAGTGCTGTGCCAATAGAGAAACCATATACGATCCCAGACTCCGTCTGGCTTGATCACAACACGAACCAGTCAATTAATCCGCTGTCGTACTTCACAACCCCCGGAACCTATCAGGTTGTTGTTGTGATCGATGCCCAAAAGCATGTCCAGGAAGGCGATGGACGGGCATCGCAGAATAATGTGAGCAAGGTTGTGAGTTTCACTGTGACCGGCTCCACCAACCCTCCCCCCAGTGGACCCAGTACAGTTTTGGTGCCGATCATTTTGCGTCCATGATCATGAGAGTGTAACTCTTTGTATCTGCTGTTCAGCAGATGGGGCGGTATTGCTGCCCCATCTGTTGCACAAAAAATGGCTGTGTCAGGTGAAGCCCGTCACACCTCTCGGTTTTGACATAACCCTATATCAACAGGTCGGCATGACGCGCTGGCCTGTTTGGTGCATGGGAAATATGATGGGTCTCATAACGGTTGTGTCTTTGGTTTTACAGGATCAGACTTAAACCCACAACAGAAATGCACCTGGAAGCTATAGAATTGCCCATTGCTTGCGGTCGTGTGCTATAATGTTGTGTACTGGGTTAGTGATCCTTCTGTATTCTTTCTGAAGGGAAGGACTGGTACGTATGAGGCGCGGAGGCGTTCTAATACTCCTGATTGGTCTCATCCTTGTCGTTGGCGCCGGGGCATTCTTTTTCTTATTGCAGACTCCTAGCGGAACCATTACAGAAAATGGTCAGCCAGTACTCCCAAGCGAAGAACCCGATATCGACATAGTGGTTGCAAGGGTCGATATTCCCTCGAATACAATTATTGACGATGCCGAAACCTTGCTGCGGCTTGTACCGGTTGGCGCTGCTACGTATGATCCGAATGAGAATTTTACAAATATTGCCGATGTGAGGGGGCAACTTACAACTCGATCGTTCAACCGCGATCAGCCGATAACTAAGTCGGGTTTGACCGAGCCAGGGTTGTCACAGCAGATTCCAACCGCTGAACCGGATCGTCCGCGTGACAAAGCATATCCGTTTCAGGTCAATAGCCTGAGCGGTGTTGCCGACCAGATCAAGCCGGGCGATTTCGTTGATGTCGTGGCGACCTTTCGGGTGCCGCGGCGTGTGTCCTATCCCACTGGTCGACGCTTGGAAGAACAGGCTGGTCAGACTGTACCGGTGACCGAACGTGAATTGACCGATCCTGATTTTTCGACAACGAAGACGATTGTACAGCAGGCCCAGGTGTTGCGTATTCAACGCCCCGCGCCAACCGCAGACGGGACCGTCGAGCCCGAAGCTCAGCGCCAGGGACCGCCGGAGACTACCGCTGATGGCCAGCCAGTGACAGCGGCAGATGGTGTTCAGGGTGGTAGTGGGATTCGGGCAGGAAACTGGGTGCTGGTTCTGGCGATCAATAATCAAGAAGCAGAGCTGTTTGAGTTTGCCCTAAGCACCAACGCCGAGATCGCCCTTGTACTGCGCGGTGCGGGTGATACCGACTTCGAACCGACCATCGGCGCGACTTTTGATCTGCTTGTGTCGGAGTTTGGCGTGCCGCTGCCGCGACCGTTGCCGCCACGTATCTTTGGCGAAGACGAGGTGTTTACTGCGGACCCGACTCGGACGCCAGCGCCAACGCGGGTGCCGTAGCGCAGTTCGCAAGTTGGGATGATGGCTAACCGCCTGGCATTCTCAATATGAAAATAGCCGATAAGTTGCCAAAGTTTTAACGTTGGAACACTCTCATGTTCCAGCGTTAAAACGTGAAACAGGTCGATGGGTTATTTTGGTGCATCTGGGTTTGTTGAAGCCTGGGTGAGAAACTGACGTCTATTCCCCTATCCATCTCAAGCATGAGGAGCTTAATCCATGATAGAAGGTGAAAAGATTCGCGTCATGATCGTCGACGATATCGTCGACACACGCGATCAGCTTGAAAAACTTCTATATTTTGAGAAAGATATCGAGGTCGTTGCGAAAGCAAGTAATGGTCGCGAAGCGGTCGCAATGGCAAAACAAGATAAACCTGATGTCATTCTCATGGACATCAATATGCCCGACATGGATGGCATCGCTGCAACTGAAGCTATAATGAACCAGGATCCTGGGATTCAGGTCATCATTATGAGTGTTCAGGGTGAGACGGATTATCTGCGGCGTGCGATGTTGGCTGGCGCTCGTGAGTTCTTGACCAAACCAATCAGTGCAGATGACTTGTATAAGTCGATTCGTCACGTTCACCGCTTGGCGTCGGCTCGCCCGCGGGTCGCTGCGCAAGCCCCGATTGATGGTGATGGATTGCCTGGCGATGGGGGTGGTGGGCAGGGTCAAATCATTGCTGTTTTTAGTCCTAAGGGGGGCGTTGGAACATCCACGATTGCAGCAAATCTTGCAGTGGCATTGCGCCAACTGAGCAATAAAAAAGTTGCACTCGTAGATGGTAACGTGATATTGGGCGACTTGAATGTTATCCTAAATCTGGTTTCCAACAAGACTATTGTCGATTTGGCCAACCGGATTAGTGACATGGACCGTGATTTGCTAAATGATGTGTTGGCAACGCATACATCGCAGGTCAAGGTATTGCTTGCGCCGCCCAACCCCCAGACTGGCGAGTTGGTGACGTCCGACCATCTACGCGCGATTCTTGATTTGATGCGGCGCGATTTTGACTATGTCGTCGTCGATACGCAAGCATCGTTCCAGGATCGCACTCTTGCAGTTCTGGATATGGCGGATCGAATTGTGGCGCTTATGACGCTCGAAATGCCCTGTATCAAGAACGTCAAACTATTCCTCGAAGTTGCAGATCTGCTTGAATATCAGCACGAGAAGATCCTATTGGTTCTCAACAAGGCCGATAATCGTTTGGGTATTCGTATCAGTAATGTCGAGGATAACATTCAACGCAAGGTGGCTTTGCAGATTGCCAATGGAGCGCATGATGTAACGCTATCCATCAACCAAGGCGTGCCAATTGTGATTGGCAAGCCAACGCATGCAACATCACGCGATATTTTTATGCTGGCGAAAGAACTGAGCAATGTGGCACAGGTTTCGGGAGAAAAGCCCAGCCAGCAAGGTGTAAAGGATGAGAGTCGTGGTGGCTTATTTTCACGCCTATTAGCACGGCGCTAATAGCGTGATCTGGATCTGTAGGGAGGTCGTGTTATGTCGTTGTTAAAACGAATTGGTGGTACAACTTCGGGTAACGACAGCCCAGTAAATAATCCCCGTGTCGGCGTGGTAGCGCGCCGCGATGATATGACTGCCCGTGCCGGCACTGGTGCGCACGATCGGGATGACGACACATTTAACGATCTGAAAGTACGTGTCCAGACAAAACTGATCAACGAGCTTGATCCGCGGCTCGATCTCTCGAATACAGCACGTGTGCGGAAGCAAGTCGAGGAGATCTTTAGTTCCATCCTCGATAGCGAGAGTGTCGTGCTCAGCCGTACCGAGCGTGCGCGTATGTTTGAAAGCATCTCGGCGGATATTTTGGGGCTTGGCCCGCTCGAAATCCTACTGGCCGACGATGATATCAGCGAAATCATGGTTAACGGTCCGAAGCAGATATATATCGAGAAGCGTGGTAAGCTGATCAAGAGCGATGTCACCTTTTCTAATGACGAGCATGTGTTGCGGGTCATTGATCGAATCGTTGCACCGCTGGGTCGCCGTATTGACGAGGCATCGCCAATGGTTGACGCCCGTTTGCCTGATGGCAGTCGTGTTAATGCGGTAATTCGGCCCCTTTCGTTGGTTGGTCCGGTTATTACTATTCGTAAGTTTCGCAAAGAAGCGTTTACCATCGCCGATCTGATTCGCTTCGGCTCCTTGACTGGTGAAATGGCCGAGTTCCTGTCGGCGTGTGTACGGGCGCGACTGAATGTTGTGGTGTCGGGAGGAACTGGCTCGGGGAAGACAACGACGCTAAATGTGCTTTCGTCGTTTATCCCTGAAGATGAGCGGATTATTACGGTCGAGAATGCGGCTGAACTTCAGTTGCGGCAGGAACACGTGATTACTCTCGAGTCGCGGCCACCCAATATCGAAGGCCGGGGTGAGGTGACAATCCGTGATCTGGTGATTAACTGCTTGCGTATGCGCCCTGAACGGATCGTGGTGGGTGAATGCCGTGGCGGTGAAACGCTCGACATGCTTCAGGCGATGAACAC
>JAKSDJ010000587.1 GCA_022360155.1 Chloroflexales bacterium
CGATAGCGAGTCTGCATTACCTGGGAAGTGCCCACGCTGCGCCGCCGACTATAGCCGGCGCAAGACCTTCAAGTCGCCACTGCGGAACCATCGCACTGGGTTTCAGAAAGCCTGCCAAGTGCTTTCCAGCGCACTATTCCGTGAGATGGCCCCAGTCCAAACAGCAAGGGTTACCTCATCACGCAAGTTGGTCATCTTCTCTGATAGCCGTCAGGATGCGGCAAAGCTGGCTGCGGGCTTGGAGCGCGACCACTTCCGCGATATGGTGCGTCTGGCCTTGATCCAGTCCCTCGAATCCTACTGGAATGACTTTGTATCATTCCTGCGAATTGAATTGACACCCGGCTCACAGGCAGATCTTGAGATCCAAGCCCTCAATCTAGCACTTCATGCTGCTGTCATCGCCACAGGCCTGGCAGACGACAAACCTGCGCATGATCGCTTCGAAGCCTCGCTCGATCCGCAGATCAGCAACGAGGCATTACGATGGGTGATGGGAAGAACCCCAAGCAATCAAAAAGCGCGGGATGCCTGGATGTCGTTAGTTCAGGAGTATCCTGGGCCAGTACCGGTCAAGAGTCTCCGCAACAACGTCTTTGATAACCTCCTCAAGGTTGGTATTTGCCCTGGTGGCTCGGCCTTCACTGCAAAGCGATACAAGCTCCAGCGTGGTCAGTGGGACTGGTGGTTCCAGTGCTATGACTGGAGTAGCAGTCCGCCGAAAGAACAGATTAACCCTCCACCAGCACAACGAAACCATATTGTACGCATGTACGATCAGCTCACTGCTGAGCTAATGTATGCGCTCTTTCCTCATATTGCGCGCACAATCGAGGGGCTTGGACAGGGCCGGGTCAGCTACCTTCCGACCGATTCTCCGCTACAAGCGGTACGCAGCTCCACTGAAGCGGTCATCCGTCAGTTGGGAGTACGGCGCCTCCATCGGTACGCTGATGCATTTCGGCCCGGTTCAGACAATTCGCTGCGGAAAATCAACACGACCTATCTCGACCACCGGGGCGTGCGCAACCATGATATCCACCAGCAGTTGCTCAAGCACAACGCCGGTATTCCCTCCGCGAACGGGATCGTTCTGGACCCTGATTACCTGGCAGTTATCCCAGTCAGTGCTAGCACTGAAACTGAGCGGACTGGATATTATTGCCCGCACTGTAATGTGCGGTTTCTCCACGATGTTGGAGTATGCCCTGAATGTCAAGACAGGCGTGAGTTGGTTGTCGGCCCCGTGCGTAACGATTTTGACTACTACACGCTGCTCACGAAGGCTCCGCTCGTGTTCCGTATGAACAGCGAAGAGCTCACCGGGCAGACGGACAAGGACGATCGACCGCGCCGCCAGCGCTGGTTTCAGGAAGTTTTCCTGGGTAGTGAGATTCCTCCGATTCATGGGGTCGATCTGCTGAGTGTAACGACCACGATGGAAGCCGGTGTCGACATCGGCTCGCTGAATGCGGTGATGATGGCCAATATGCCTCCACGCCGATTCAACTACCAGCAGCGAGTCGGACGGGCAGGCCGAAGAGCTGCCGGAGTCTCACTGGCCGTCACATTCTGTCGTGGTCGAAGCCACGATGACTTCTACTACGTGCGACCTGAGAAGATGACTGGCGATCCGCCCCCACCGCCGTATGTTGATCTGAACAGCGAGCCAATTTTCAAGCGTGTGCTAATCAAAGAGATACTGCGCCAGGCATTCCTGAGCGATCCGACCCTTCAGCTATCTGGTAACGGCGATAATGTCCACGGCGAGTTCGGTGGTGTCGCGGATTGGGCAACCTGCGAACCAACGGTACGCAGCTGGATTCAGAACCCGGCGCACCTTGCCATCATCGAAGCGATTATCACCACGCTCAGCATAGAGACTCCGTGGGCCGGGTCAGATCCGGAGGCCGTCGCATTCCGTGCCCGGATGTACGAATATGTCCACGATAAACTTGTTCCGGAGATCAGCGACATTGTGAACGATCCTTCCTACATTCAGGATGCGCTGAGCGAGCGCCTGGCCAACGCCGGGCTGCTACCCATGTTCGGCTTTCCAACGCGGGTGCGCCTGCTATATACAGCGTGGCCGACCAGGGCGGACACCTGGCCGCCGACAGGCGGGGTCATCGACCGTAACCTCGATCTCGCAATCAGCCAGTTCGCTCCTGGCTCAGAGACCGTCAAAGACAAAGCGGTGCATACGGCGATCGGTGTGGTCAATCTCTACCGCAAGGGCAATCAAGTGTTCTCCGACGAGGGCTTTGCGCCACCGCTCACCGAGGGGAACTCAAACCTGATCGGCGTCTGCACACACTGCCAGGCGATGGTTTCACTTGGTCAATCACCTGCGCCGCCCCAAGGCGGGATTGAACCGGCCCCCCGAGTCTGCCCGGTCTGCAACGTGCTACCGCCATCGCTCCGGCCAATTGACGCACGTGAGCCGAAGGCGTTCTTCACCGACCTGGAGCCACAGGACTTCGATGGCCAGTTTGAGTGGCAGCCACGGGCGACCCGGCCCTCGCTGGGCATCGAGCAATCGACAAATCCGACCACAGCTGCCAACTGCTCCGTCGCTACCTTATACGACGACATTGTGTCGATCAACGACAACGGGGGGAAAGGCGGCTTCGACTTTCGGCCTGCGCGCGTCTATGGAAAGCAGAAACAAGGAACCTACGCCGTCATTCCAGATGACGCCCAGGCGAACACGGCAGCGATCGATCGGGTCACAGTGTACGGGAATGCTGCACGGGTAGCCCTGGTCTCCCGTCGAAAGACCGACATCCTGCTGATCGATATCGACCGATGGCCAGACGGAGTGTTTGCCGACCCGACAACTGTTGAGGGTCGAGCGGCCTGGTACTCGTTTGCCTTCTGGTTACGTACTGCGGCAGGAGCGCACATGGATGTCGACCCGCAGGAGTTACAGGCTGGCTTTCGCTCATTGCCCGGCCAGTCCAACTTCCCCGTGATTGGCCAGGCGTTCCTCAGCGACCAACTTGAGAACGGCGCCGGTTACTGCCGCTTCCTGGGACAGACCATGGAGTACATCCAGCTACTGTCGCAGGCGGATCCGGCTGTCCCTGGATCTATCGCCGAGAAGTGGCTTGGCTCACACGAACACTCCGGCTGCGATACCTCGTGCAACTTGTGTCTGCGCGACTTCTACAACCTGCCCTACCACGGATTGCTGGACTGGCGCCTCGCGTTAGATATGGCCCGTCTGGCCGCCTCACCCAACGCCACAGTGGATCTGGTCACACCATGGGGGTCAACGCCGAACCCCTGGACGGCGCTGACGTCAGCACCCACTGCCGCAGTGCCTGCGACGATGCTGCGCCTTGGCTATGAAACCACCAAGCAGTTTGGCATGCTCCAGGGCTTTGTCCATACAAAAAAGGGGATCTTGATCCAGCGTCATCCGCTCTGGCAAGATGATCATCCTGAATGGCAGAGAGCAGTACAAGCCGCTCAAGCAAAGTATCCCAATGCTCAAGTGAAGGCGATGAATCCATTCCGTGCCCTGCGCAGACCTGCTGACTATGTCTAAGGCGCATCATGAGACATATCTGGGAAGCGCTATCTCGGAAGCGTTTCCATACATACGTTACGCCTGATGTGCATTCATTGAGTCAGGAACTGGTGGTTTCAAAAGTCTGCATATCAATGCCAAAGCATTGCCGGAGCAGATACTTGAGTGCATGACTGAGTAGGTGTCAATACGTTCCTTGCACTTCTGCCCCTGCTCGTGGAGGATGACGGCGGTGGTGCAAGATGATCCGTTGATCGGACCGAATTGAAGCGCATGACTCGTCACAAAGATGACCCGCGCAGCGGACGGCTCCACAAAGTCACGCCAGCAGTTGAGCAGCAGCTAGCAACTGTGTTGCCCCAGGATCCACAGCAGGTCGATGCCTCCTCCCTGGAACCTTTTGGACCAACACCATGCTGGTGTTGGGGCTGGCGCCGCAGGCGTTCATTTCATAGTCAGTCGCGACGCCGTACGCACCAACTTGCGGCAGTTTCAGTTGCGCTGACGCCGTCCGCGTGTAGCGATGCCGCGCAAGATCGACCCGGACAAGGCACGCACGCAGTGGACGCTGGCCACGGTGATGATCGGCGCCGGACCGGAGGCGGTTGTGGTATCTGCCGACGAGTCGCACGTGCAGACCGTACCGCTGCTGCGGGCGATGTGGCAATGGGTCGGCCAGCAGATTCGTATCCCGACGCCGGAATCGCATATGGCGCGGGCCATCTTCGAGGCCTTGAACATCCGGAGCGGCCAGTGGACCTATCGGGTGCAGCAGCGCACGAAAAAGGAGGGCTTCGTTTTCGTTAGGTTCCACTATGCCATGCTTGAGACATAATCGGAAGCGGGAGGGCGCATGAATCCCGAACAATCGAGCAATATTCATGCTGCTCACAGCTATGGCGCGCCGCACGCCATAGCTGTATTAGAGCTGGGGTGTTCGGTGGATTGACCGTGCTGCCTGCGAAGCAGCATCGTCGGCGCTGAGTGCGTCTATGTTTCGTGCGGAGCGTGTGGTCGCCATGCTGCCGGGTGGAGCCAGGTTCGCACGATGGACGCCTAGCGCACCAAGAGCCGCACTCGGGTGGCCCCGCGCAGCCTGGCATACTGCACCATAGCGTGCAGTTCGTGCAGCTCCTGCGCGAGCAATCCCTCCGTATAATAGGTCGGATCAATCGTCGTCGTGATCGGTAACGTCTCTAGGGTCTGGAGAAGCTGGGGCGGCATGCCGTGTTGGGCGGCAAGAGCGGCGAGCGCTTGTTCAATCGCATGGGCAAGGGTTTCGGGAGCTTGCCACGCTGCATCGAGCTGGTCGCGCAAGGCGCGGAGTTGGGCGCGCTGGGTATCCTCCGACGCTGATTCATCAACCGTCCAGCGTTCGGTATCATCTGCGATACGTCGAAAGGCTGTCAGGTCAAGATCCCACTCACGAGCGAAGACATCAAGAATTGGATCGTCGAGAAAGAAATACAGAAAGCCGCGCCCGTCGCTATGTGTGAATCCGGCTTGGTCGCTCAAGAAGGTATCATCTTGCAGAAAAAACTGGCGTCCCATTGTTGCCTCCCGCTTATCCCGTCAATGCCTGGCTGCTTGCCGATCCACCTGTAGTATAGCCGATGAGCGGTCAGCGCACCAGCAATCAACGGCCTGGCCTCCTTCGCGATCAGCATACACGGTAACCAGAGAGACGGGTTGTGGTCAGCGATGATGGATCTGGAATCGGACGCTATCGCAGCGGATTGGAGAGACGCTCAAGAAAGCTGGGCACCGTGTCGACGTCAGCCACGAACCGGCCCAACTCGGCAGCCAAGATGGTTCTGCCTAGACTAGAGAAGTTCAATCCGCCGGCAACGGCGGCTGATAACGCCGAGCACATGCGGTGCATAAGCATGGCCGAGATATGCTTTACCTCAGAAATCGACCTTTCATCGGCTTGCCTTAGGAGAGCCTACCGATAGAAGTCCAGCACTCCTCGTTGCCAATTATTTTTTATTGAACCACTACGCTCATCTGCTTGACGGCTTGACCATGGAACGCATCACGGAAACATGGAAAGCGTGCGACCAGCAGTTTGCCATAATTTTGGCCGCAAGGTTGCGGCAGGGCCACACCCCCACGGAGCTGTTGCATGATCAGCTTGCGATGGCACCGGATGCTACACGCTACACGGTACCGGAACCCGTGGAACTGAAACGTATCAGCCGGGCCGAATTCGAGGAAACGGTGCTCGTTGAGGTCTGTGTCGATCTCAACGTTACGTTCAGTCCACGCGTCGAGCGGAGCATTGCTGACTTCACGGAACGCGCCTGGACCTACACGCAGGGCCATTGGGACAACATCGCGTTGTTCGCGACGTACCTGGATGACGAGTTGCCGGAGCCCCATGGAACCTATCGTGTGATGACCCCCGAGGTTATCGAACCGGTGTTCCAGCGACTCTATGGCGCAGCCTATCAACCGGGCGATGATCATGCCAGCCGGAACGCCGACCGGCGAAAGAGGTAACACAGCCATATGCGCCTGCTGCCCGCGTTACACCACCACATGGCGGGAGTACGTGTCGTTTCGGAATGACACGCCGTACGGGTTGTTTCTTTGTTGGTCACTCATACAGTACGGATGTTCCTGCCTGCCCTACAGGCCTTTGGCCAGCGTCTCGCTGTTGCTCTGATCAAATGTTTCGTTGTCCTGACTGCAGTCGACGTTGCGACATGGTTCCTGGATGCGGCGGTTTGGCAAGTCGAGCCCCGCACCATCCAGCTCGCCGCCAACCCGAAGCGATTGCGCGGATCACGACGAGCACCAGTGGCGAACTGCGCCAGCGCTTGCTCGAAGAATTACTGTTACTCTGTGCCGATGAGGAGGTGGCGATTATGGCCGAACAATTAATCGAACGGGAAGGATTATTGCTCGATA
>JAKSDJ010000357.1 GCA_022360155.1 Chloroflexales bacterium
CGCTAACGAGTGGCGTGGTGAAAACCAGATGCGCTGGCAGAACGAAGAATACGATGCGCTCTGTGATCAACTCAAGGCCGAAACTGATGCGGAAAAGGCGCAAGAGATTGCGCTGCAGATGAACGACCTAATCATCGAAGATGTTGCCCTGATGCCTTTGGTCTCGCGCCTACGGGTCGCCGGGGCCAGCACCAGCCTCAAGGGCTACAACCCATCTGGCTGGGACTCGGAGTTGTGGGATATCGCCAACTGGTATCGTGAATAACGTCGTTTGTTCTTTTTGAAGCAGGTCTGGCGCCCCCAACGCCAGACCTGTGTATTATCACAGCGCTTGCTGATTCTAAGTTGATAGTGTTTTCTTGTGATCCTTATGTTTGTTGTCAACCTTTAGCTGCAATACTTTTCAAAAGACCTTTCAGGTCTTGTACTGACGCTTGGGGAAGCTTTTCCCAAGGCTTGAAAGGCCTTCTATAGCGTTTATAGCAACTCTATTTGAGTTGTGGAGCCGATGTAGCGTCGCCTTTAGGCGGTGAAGCAGCAACCGCCTGAAGGCGGCACTACGTGAAGTTTACGAATGAGATAGGATTGCTATATCTGAAAGGTATTGCCTGTAGCTCTCAATGGTTTGGCGCATAAGGCAGCAGTCGATATGCGTCAAGCCGACATATGTGTTGCATGTTGATATCTGCTAACTGCTCGCTGATGCTTTCGAGCTTTGTTATCTGAGTCCGGAGTCGCAGGAATATTGTTAGATACAGACCCATCCCAGGAAAGGGAAATTTATGGGCACTTACATTCTCCGCCGCACGTTGATCGCCATTCCAACGCTCTTGGGGATAAGTATCGTGATCTTTGCCATCCTAGCCCTGGCGCCAGGCGATCCCTTGGCGCAATTTGCCGCTGACCCCTCGGTGCCACCCGAAGTCCGCGAGCGCATCCGCGATTCGCTTGGGTTGAATGATCCCTGGTATATACGATACTTCAAGTGGCTGTGGGCGCTTGTGCAGGGCGACTGGGGCTTTTCGTTCGCAAGCCGGGTGCCAGTGATCGACTTGATTGGCCAACGTATGCCGCAGACATTGCTTGTCCTAGGGCTGGCTTATGTCCTTTCGATTTTTATCGCTATCCCCATTGGTGTGTTTTCAGCGGTCAAGCCCTACTCTTGGTTTGACAACATTGCAACCACCTTCGCTTTTATCGGGTTCTCAGTGCCAACCTTCTTTACCGGCCTGGTGCTTATCCTAATCTTCAGCGTCAACTTGAACTGGCTACCCTTTATCTACGACTCGACGCTGGAAGTGAATAGTTGGGACACCTTCGTCCAACAGTTCAAACAGATGATTATGCCCGTGACTGTGTTGGGGTTGTTCCAGACGGGCACATTGACTCGGTTCGTGCGCGCCTCGATGCTTGAAAATATGCCTATGGACTATACCCGCACAGCGCGAGCCAAAGGCCTGCAGGAACAGGTCGTAATCCTCAAGCACGTCCTGCGCAACAGTCTGATCCCCGTCGTCACGCTGATTGCGCTTGGTGTGCCGACCATCTTTACCGGCGCAATCGTCACCGAGCAGATCTTTCGGATCAATGGGATCGGCGAGTTGTTAATCAGGTCGATCCAGAACTCAGACACACCGGTTGTTATGGCCATCACGTTTATCTTTGCCGTGCTGGTTGTCATGTTCAACCTGATTGCCGATGTGCTCTATGGCATTCTGGACCCGCGCATCCGCTATAGCTAGAAGAATTGCGCAATCAAAAGCCAAACCTGATGTAGCCCAACCGATGCTTTGATGACGCGATCTGGTATTTTGAAGAGATAGAGAGCAGGGATTGAACGACCGATTGGCATTATGCCGCAACGAGAGGTAGAACTGCTATGACTGAAGCCAACCCTTCTATGGAGTCGGCAACATCCCAACCAGCCATTGCAATCCCACAGCTTACCCGGCAACAGAGTCGCGTACCACGGACTCTTTGGGGTGATGCTTGGCGTCGATTTCGCAAACATACGATGGCAATGATCGGGGCGTGTATCCTGCTGCTGCTGATTATTATTGTACTTCTTGGCCCGTTTGTCTATACTGTCGACTCGACGAATATTGACTTTAGCGTTGCGATGCTGGGTCCGAGTCCAGGATACCCATTGGGCACCGACGACCTGGGTCGCGATATGCTCGCCCGGCTGATGCTGGGCGGACGAGTCTCGCTCGCGGTTGGTCTTGCCGCGATGTCGGTCTCGATCATTCTTGGCACCTTGATCGGCTCCATCGCCGGATTCTTTGGCGGACGCATCGATAACGTTCTGATGCGGATCACCGATTTGTTCCTGGCGCTGCCGGTCGTTCCGCTGCTGCTGTTGTTGATCTTCCTGTTCCGCGACTCGCTGCGGAGTATGTTTGGCCTGGAACTAGGCATTTTCTTACTGATTGTCTTCGTGATCGGCATTCTCAATTGGATGACGGTGGCCCGGCTTGTGCGCAGCTCCTTCCTTTCACTCAAAGAGAAAGAGTTCGTTGAAGCCGCAACAGCGCTGGGCGTAGATCGTTGGTCGATTATGTTCCAGCATATTCTGCCCAATGCGTTCGGCCCAATCATTGTTGCGGCAACGCTGGGCGTCGGTGCGGCCATTATTACCGAGTCGGTGCTATCGTTCCTCGGACTGGGCTTCCCGCCCGATGTGCCAACCTGGGGGCGCTTGCTCTTCGATGGACAAAACTTCCTTGACCTCGCGCCGTGGATGGTGCTCTGGCCAGGGTTCTTGATCTTTATTACGGTGCTATGCATTAACTATATGGGCGATGGTCTGCGCGATGCGCTCGACCCGCGCTCGCGACTCTAACGTTAGAACGTTAGAACGTTGGAACGTTGACAGATGAATATGGTCTGTTCACAATCGGCGTACATCGGCGTGTATCGGCGGTTCCTAAAAGAACAGATTAACGGGCGACCGTCCGGTCACCCCTATGAATAACAACTGCGCAGAGATAGTACACGTGTCAACCTGCTAACCTGCTAACCTGCCAACGTTTTAACCTAAAAGTCTGTGGATGGTGTACAATATGACCCGTCTACGGACTTTTTGTGTTCACAATTTTGGAACGCGCCAAACTGCCAGCATCCCAATGACCAGCGAACGCCAACAACGAGCCGTCGAACGCATTCTTGAAGATAAAGGGTCGACCGGCAACCTGACCGACCAGCCCGCCCGCTACTTGAATGGGCCAGCGCCAAGGCGGCCAGTATTGCCGCCGATCCAGCGCGTAGCGACGCCGAGGTACACGACGCTGTCAGCGCAGTCCGGCGCGCGGTTTTGGGCGTCGCCGCCGCTCCTAAACACGACGTGACTCGCCTCATTACTCTGGCCAAACAACATCTCGCTGAGTTATTACCCAGCCACACGGCAACACCGCTCGGGTCTATCCAGTCTTCCCCCCGGCAACATATTTGCACAGCGGCGGACGTTCATCCCGAAACCACACCTGCTTCCCCATCACACACTGCACTGGATCAGCCGGCCTGCCAGACTCCGAGCTGGCGGCGAGTGCGGTCCTGGCGTGGCTGGTGGCAATCGAAGAAACGCAAAGGCTAATCCTCAGTTATGTCTCGTCGTCGCCAATCATCACCTAGCAGCAGTACATGTCGCCGGAACCCGCCATCGATCTGGAGGGTTTTAGGAATTCTGGCGCTGCTCTTGCTGGCCTATCTTGTTCAACAGGGCTATGTTGATCTCGAAAAGATCCTTTCTGGGGAAACAGCCGGAAGCCTGCCGCCGGTCGTACAAACCGGCAGCGGTGAGATCCAGGTTTTCTTTACCACACCTTCTCTGGTTTACCCCGATGTCCCCGAACAGCGCCGTCCGCCGCTGCACGAACGAGCGTTGATCGCCGATATCGACGCCGCAAGCAGGACTATCGATCTGGCTGTGTTCGAGTACAACTTGACCAGTCTCGCCGAGGCTCTGGTCCGTGCGCATGAGCGCGGTGTTGTAGTGCAGCTTGCTCTCGACCGCGAGAACCTGGAGAAACCAGAGATGGCAGCCTGGGCCGGCGTGGTCGAGGCCGCGCAGATCCCGATTGCCTGGGAAGAGAGCGACGCATTCTTGCACAGCAAGTTTGTAATTATTGACAACGCGCTGGTCTGGATGGGATCATGGAATGCAACCAACAATGATACCTATCGGAACAACAACAATCTGCTGCGCATCACCATTCCGGCGATTGTCGAGAACTATGCCGCTGAGTTCGAGCAGATGAACGCAGAGCGTTTCGGCAACAGTAAACAATCGCTCACCCCTAATCCCATCGTTGCTAGCGATACCATCCATATCGAACACTACTTCTCGCCCGAAGACGGCGTTGCCCAACATGTCGTCGAGCGCCTCAATACTGCGCAGCAGCAGATTGACTTTCTCGCTTTTTCCTACACGAGCGACCCGATTGCCGATGCAATGATCGAACGCTACAGCGCGGGAGTGTCGGTACGCGGCGTCTTCGAGAACCGGAACGCTGGCGGTATTGGCGCCGAGTTCGATAAACTCCGGCAGGCCGGCATCGACGTGTGGGAGGATGGCAACTGCTATACGATGCACCACAAGTTGATCATCATTGATGGCCGGACGGTTATCACCGGGTCGTACAACTTCACCGGCCGCGCCGAAGATACCAATGACGAAAACTTGATCATCATCGACGAACCCGCACTGGCAAGCCAATTCGCCGAGGAGTTCGAGCGCGTGTATCGACAAGCGCGCCAACCAACACGCTGTAAGGGCTGATTGCAGCCTTAGCAGCCGCCTGAAAAGCCTCAAATCCCCAGATCTGTCGGGTGCGGCCTCAGCGACCTCTGTGCTCCAGGAACAGATTCCGATCGCTGCACCGAGCAGGTCTTGTTGGGGGTTTTCAGCCAGTCGTTTACAAATCAGTAAGGTCTCGGCATGCTTGAAACAAATGCATCGTGTTGATCGTCTTGATCATGAAACTTCAAATTGCTTGGAACAAAAGTATCGCGTTAATCGTCTTAACCATGAAGCTTCAAAAACAATCGAGTACCACGCTATCGGCGCTGTTTGGCGGTATATAAACGTTCAGAATATTATCAGGTGCAAGGGCACGGGCTGAATATTCTGCTAGTTTCGCATGCGCAGCTTGGCAAGCTTGCAGTTGCTACAGCTTTTGTTACAAGTATATGCGGCCAGAGATCAGAGCTTTGCCTTTGCTTTGCGCACAAGTCCTCCTTTATCTATGCAAGAGCGCCATGGAGGGGCGCGAGTCAATCACGCCTGATTGTATTCTGCCCTTTTCATAGCTGCGCACGAGATCCATAACGCGCCACAACGCAGCATATCGCGCCGGGAC
>JAKSDJ010000792.1 GCA_022360155.1 Chloroflexales bacterium
CAGATCACTGCCGTGGTGCGTGCGGCCAACCGCGATGATGGCGCGGCTGCCGAGCGCGGGTTCACCGTGACCGCCCAGCGCGGCATCCGGCTGCAAAAGGTGTGAGCCGACCCGACCTTTCGCGGCGCGCTGAAGATCGGGATGCAGGAGCACGGATTGGCGACTTGGACATTGTCGAATGCGAACCTAACCAGCGTGACGTTGGGGCCCAGCCGCAACGCTGGGTCGTTGAGCGGACCCACGCCTGGATGGGGCGCAACCGTCAACTGAGCAAGGAATACGACCACAACCCACGCTCCGCCGAAAGCGGGCTCTACCTCGCCTCGATTCGCCTTCTGCCCCGCCCCCTCACGAAAGCGGCATGAATCGCGGAATCTCTATGGTTGGAATATTAGACAGGCTCTAACGACGTAACATCTTACCACATCTGCAGTTTTTTCCATCCCCACAAGCGGCTTGCACGATATGCGGATTGATGTTAGACAGACCCCCAGTGACGTTTTGCTACATGCGCGCCCTACCCTCAAGCAACCTAACATATTATTCCCTAACTCCTAGCCTGGCATAGACATACGCCCACCGCCCGCCATACTGGGAAGAGCCGTCCGTCTGCCCGAACGTGTGCGCCATATCCTGCGCCGCAGCCACCGCCGAGTGACGAGTGACAAGCTGCTGCAGGTGTGACAGAACAACACACACCAACGTTCCAACGTTCTAACCTGCCAACGTATCATCTCCGAGATACGCCTCTGGGCTGATGTCGCCTGCCCGTTCTACGAGTAACCTACGTAAGGACAAACGCACCAAACGTTCTACTCCCCTCGCCCTGTGTGCCATTTCCCGGCCCCAAGGGCAATCGCTTGCATGAGATCGAAAACGCTTCAAAAGGAGGGCCGCCAATGCATGAGACACTTGCGATCAAAGCGGAAAACCTGGGCAGAGTGTACAAAATTCGCGGCGCCAAGAAGGGCGAAGCGCCGCAGCGTATCGCGCTTGCCGATGTCAACCTGGAGGTGCCGCGCGGCGAGTTCTTCGGCTTGCTCGGCCCGAATGGCGCCGGCAAGACGACCCTGATCAAAATCCTGGTGACGCTTCTGGCCCCGACCAACGGGCAAGCGTTTGTAGCTGGCTATGATGTGGCAAAACAGCCCGAGGCGGTGCGACCGCACATCAACATGGTCAGCGGCGGCGAGTCATCGGGTTACGGCCTGTTGACTGTGCGCGAGAACCTGTGGATGTTCGGCCAGTTCTACGGGCTGGACCACAAGACGACACTGCGTCGCGTTGATGACCTGCTCGAGATTATCGGCCTGAAAGATCGCGCCAACACGAAAACGTCCGATCTCTCTACCGGGCTGCGCCAGAAGATGAACATCGTGCGCGGCTTCATTACCAACCCGCAGATCATCTTCCTCGACGAGCCAACCCTGGGTCTGGATGTGGGTGCGAGTCGCGAAGTGCGCGGTTTCGTGCGCAATTGGATTGGAGAACAGACCAACCGCACAATGTTGCTGACAACTCACTATATGGCCGAGGCAGAAGAACTCTGTGATCGGGTCGCCATCATCAACGCCGGTCAACTGTTGGCCTGCGACTCGCCGGCGAACCTCAAGCGCCGGCTCCAACGCGAGGCGATTTTCCAGCTCGACATTAGTCCGCTGCACAACGGCGCGTTAGGGGCGCTCAACCAAGTGTCCGGTGTGCGCAGCGTGACCCATACGGCGACAGACGGCAAGTCGGAGTTGGATCTGGTCCTCGAAGCGGATAGCGCGCTGAGCGGTGTCATCAGCGCCTTGACCGATCATGGCGCGCACATCCTGAATTTACAGAAGCGTGAGCCGACGCTGGAAGACGTTTTCGTCGATCTGGTTGGGCTGAGCATAGCCGAGGCTGAGCGAGAGACGAGGTGAAAGTGTGACGCAGCAATTCGACAAGCAGGCGCTAGCGCCAAACGAAGGACCAGGCGAAACACGCCCCACCGCGCAGAGCGATCTGGCGTGGGCGCAGCCCCAAAGCCCCGCAGCTTCGCAGCAGCCTGTGCAGCGCGGGTGGCGGCTGTTCCTGCGCACAGTCCTCGCCCGCGCCTACCCGCGTATCATTGGACAGCAGCGCGAACCGGCCTGGATCTTTTTCGAGACCTTTCTGCCCTTCATCGCGACGGTTGGCTATATCTACGTCTACCGCGCGATCCAGGCCCCGGAGGATTACGTCGGCTTCGCAGTCATGGGCGGGGCGATGACCGCGTTCTGGCTCAACGTGATGTGGAGCATGTCGGCGCAGTTGTACTGGGAAAAAGAGTCGGGCAACTTGCCGCTCTACATCATCTCGCCGACATCGCTGATGGCTATTCTGCTTGGCATGGCTCTGGGCGGGATGTTGTCGACCAGCCTGCGCGCGGCAGTGATTCTGGTGCTGGGCACGTGGCTCTTCCAGATACCGTTCGTCGTTTCGAGCTTCCTGCAACTTTTTATGGTCTTCTTGCTGACGATGACGGCGCTTTACGGCCTGGGTATGCTCTTTGCCTCGTTGTTTCTGCTGTTTGGGCGCGATGCCTGGCAGATTACCGAGATGTTGCAGGAACCGGTCTATTTTCTCTCGGGCTTCTATTTTCCGGTCAAGAGTTTTGGTTTCGCCGTGGCGATGGTCGCCTCGATCCTGCCCTTGACCTTGGGGATGGACGCAATGCGGCAATTGGTCTTTGCCAGCGGCCCAAGCCTAGGCTTTCTCTCGGTCGAACTGGAGATCGGCCTGCTGGCATTCTTGGCAGTGGGCTTCGTCGGCGCAGCGAAATACTGGCTCGTTCGGATGGAGCACGTGGCGCGCAACGAAGGAACCCTGACCGATCGACGCCGCTGAGGACCGTATCATAATATGCAGCCTGGAATCCAACGATCCACGGCGGATCGGCGACCGGCTGCATTCTACTGGAAGAGAGGCATATGTTACAGACATTTTCGCGTTCTTTCAAAACAGCGGCATGGCTTGGCTGGCAGGTTGAGTCGAACTGGACCGACCCGCTGCTCTTCTTCGCGTTCTCCATCCTCAAGCCGGTGTCGGGCGTGCTGATCCTGGTGTTTATGTACAATGCCGTTGCCGGGGCCGGGAGCGACGCGCCGATCTACGCCTACATCTACCTCGGCAACGCCTTCTACATCTACGTCAGCGCGGTGATGGCCGGAACGTCGTTCTCGATCCTTGACGACCGCGAACGCTATCGCACGCTCAAGTACCTCTATATCGCGCCCATTGCTATTCCGGTCTACTTGATCGGGCGCGCCGTGGCCCGCTTCATCGTCGGCACGATGGCGGTGGTGGTCACGGTGCTTACCGGAGCACTGTTCTTTGGTGTGCCGATCAACGTCGTCACCGTTAACTGGCCGCTGTTCCTGGTCTCGCTCGCTTTGGGCGTGCTGTGCCTCGCGCTGATGGGCGTCATCCTGGGCTCCTGGACCTTGACCATTCGGAGCGAGCCGTGGTTTCTAGGTGAAGCGGCGGCGGCGGCGCTCTATCTGTTCAGCTGGGCGATCTTTCCGATCACGCTGCTGCCCGCCTTTTTGCAGCCCATCGCTTTCCTGATGCCAATGACCTACTGGCTGGAGCTGATCCGCCGCGCCTTGCTCGGCCCTGAACTGGCGGCATTCCCAACCTTAGCCGCCTTTTCGAACCTGGAGCTATTGGGTATTCTTGGGGCTATTACGGCGGGCTTCGGAGTGCTGGCGATCTTGGCGTATCGCTTCTTCGACCGCCTAGCGCGGGAGCGGAGTATGATCGACGCGCAGAGTAATTTCTAGCGTTGAGTATGTACGATCATCGGGGCGGTGAGCCAACTTGCCTCGATGGTCACGCTTTTTTTGTTCATTGCCGCCGGGACTCAGGTTGGTTACGCTCAACTGCTATAGTAGCTCGTGAAATGCTCCCATTGTATCGAAACCATTTCTGCGAGGATAGCGATGATCAACGAAAACGTCCCCATTCTTGGCTCACCATCGGCCAGCTTCGAGCAAGTTAACGCATATGTGCTTGCCCAACCACGCGGCGAATACACCGAATTCGACCTGTGTAATGTGATCCTGCCGACCTACTACGAAATATGCTATTCTGTTGAAATCGATCCGGTTCTCGCTATTGCGCAGATGCTCCACGAGACGGGAAACCTGACTTCGTTCTGGTCCCAGCGCCCGCAGCGGAATCCGGCTGGAATTGGCGTCAACGGGCGGTGGCAAGCCAAAGCGTCGGCAGATACGACTAACTGGGTGTTCAATCCGCAACATCAACGCTGGGAATATGGGCTGAGCTTTGCGACCTGGCGCGAGAACGCGATCCCGGCGCATATTGGCCGGCTGCTCGCCTACGTTCTGCCCGATGGCGCTGAGAATAACATCCAGCGTGCGCTGATCAAAAAGGCGCTTGGCTATCGCCCATTGCCCGCGAGCATGCGCGGATCGGCCTTCACCCTTAAGGCCCTGGGCAAGATCCACAACCCTTCCGGTCAGGGCTGGGCGAGCCCCGGCGCCGACTACGGCGTGCGGATCGCCGCTATTGCCCAGCGTATTCAGGTCAATCAGCAGCCTCTAGCTGCCACGCCTCTTTTGTCTCTGCCTCTCGCAGGTAGGCTAGGATAAAATAGTCGATTCCGCCGGCCAGCACCGCGCCGATATTCCTTTTGCTGCAACTTGGCGCTGCCAGTATAAGCCGGGAATCAGCGACGATGGCTGCGGTCCACTTGGATTGGAGCTATTGCTCGCATCGGTTCGCAGCCTGCGATCTTCGCTGTCAGTGGCGAGCCCGATCGTGCGCTGCTCGCGTGCGCTGGCGCCCAGGTTGCTAGTCATAATAATAATCGCGTTCTGGAAGGAGGTCGCTTGGCCGCTGGCATCAGTCAGACGATCCTCGCCGATAACCTGGAGGAAGACGTCGTAGATCTGGGCGTCGGCCTTCTCGAACTCGTCAAGCAACAGCACGCAGAATGGCTGGGAACGCACACGGCTGGTCAGCTCGCCTTCGCTGCCGCTGCCGGGCATTCCGATCAGGCGGCGCATGCCCGCCGGGTCGTTGTACTCGCTCACATCGAAGCGAACGACCCGTTTTTCATCGCCAAACAGGTATTGCGCTAGCGTCTTGGCGAGTTGGGTTTTGCCCACGCCGGTTGGCCCAATAAACATGAAAGCGTCAAGCGGTTTTTCCTGGTCGTTCAGGCCCGCTTTGACAATCGCGATCAGATCGATCATTGCGTCAACCGCAGCGTTCTGGCCAATGATCCGGTCGGCGAAGTGGTCGCACACAGCGTCGAGATCGAGCGGCGTCGTGTCGGCGACGATGAACTCGGGCAGCCCGGTCTGGCGGGTAAAGGTGTTGATAGTCTCCCGGCGGGTCAGCGCTGAGTGGGCGCCGCTGGAGCTATTCGCGCCCCGCTGGCGATTGATCTCGCTGGTCGCTTGCTCGACCAGTACAATCGATTTCCCCGGCTGGGAGCGGTAAGGTTGGAAGCCGTCGGTCAACTCGACCGCTGCTTCGAGCGCGGAAGGCTCGATCCGTATCTCCTCGCCGCGCTCCAGTTCGCACGCGACTGCGATGAGGATGCCCAGCGTGTCGGCCTCGCTGATCGGTGCGATGTCGAGGGTGCGGAACTGGGCCACGAAGCCAGGGGTCAGTTGTTCGGCGCGGCGCAGCCGCTCGCGAGAGCTCTTTCCAATGATGACCACGTCGTCGATTTGGAGGTGGGGCTTGAGGAAATCGGCCATGTTCTCGTCGCTTTTGCTCCAGCGCCCTGCTTCGGACAGGCTGGCGATGCCTTCGACGAAGCAGTTTGATGGTTTGTTATGGCAGTTTTGATGGTTGGCGCTTGCGCATATTTAGTGCGCCGTAGTGTGGGGGGGCAATACCGCATATCCTCGCGTCTTCGTCTCCTCGTCTCCTTAGCTCCGCTCTCGCGCGTGCGCTGCGCCGAACGGCATGCGCTGCGGCGCGTCCGAACCGCCACTGGCCTCCAACTGCGGGGGGCACGATGGTACACGCCCCGGGCGGGGTGGCGGGACTGGCCCCGCCCGCGGCTGCGGGTGCGGGGCGCGCAGCCCCGACCGGGCATTGGGACACCACAGCCGTGGCTGCAATCGTCCGCGCTTGGCGCATCGGGTTACGCCTCTCTGATATGCACTATCTCGCAGATCTGAGGGGCAGCGCCCCTCGATCTGCCCGCTTTAGGGGTGGACCGCACCCATGTTTGGAACGAGATGGGCTGCTTTCTGATGCGGCGTATTCCCCCTCTCCGCAACCCCCCGCGTGCGGGGGATCAAGGGGGGCGGGAGAGTTCTCAAGTGTAGGTTTTTTACTTTCCGGCGGACGAATGCTGCATCAGGACACGGCAAATGAAGACTTGTACGCCAGAGATGTTTTCTGCATCAGAATGCGCTCTGTCAAAAAAGTCTACACTTGAGAGGGCGGGAGAGGGGGCTAGGGGGTGAGGGTATACTGCGCGTCCCCAAGCCTCAAACACTGGATTCGTCCTCATGTTCTGTCCGCCCCTCGGTCTGCCCGCGGAGGAACCCTGACGGTTCGGTGCGCACGAGTGAGCCGAGCCTATCGAAGCTCGACCTCTCCGCCGGTGACGTGGCCGGCATGTATATGCGCGGCGGTGGCGAATGCCTCCGCTGCGCGGGGTGGATGGGCGCAGGAGGAGTAAGGTTTGTAGCAAGTGGAAGGCCGCAGCGCCCAGCAATAAAATTCGGGCTCACAACCAAAGTCGGCTGACGCCGACTCCCCTGCAGTGCGCTTTAGCGCACTTTCGTTCTCAGCCTGAACTTTAGTTCAAGGCTGTGCAGCCGCTGGGCGGTGGCGCATTCCTCGTTCCTCGTTCCTCGCCTCTGCTTCAAACGACCTCAAACCTGATACCGCGTGTGCGCTGCGCCGAACGGCATGCGCCAAAAATGCTCTCCACCCGCTTGTCGTATAATGTCGATTGCAGGTCGCAGCATCAGGGTTTCGTTTTGACTTTACGACAGCAGCATGTGAAAATGATCTTTGTACAGCACAAGCGCGATGACATCGCGTGGGTATGCGACAGAGTCTATTCACCACTCGCAACCGCATTGGGTAGAGGCTTATGGAATAGTTCTGTCGCCTACGACGCCAGCGGAAAACGATATCCAGCAGGAGGAAGTGTATGCGTATTCTGATTACTGGTGCAACCGGATACATTGGCGGTCGACTCGTGCCGCGATTGCTGGAACAGGGGTATTCCGTGCGCTGTATGGTGCGTGACCCGGCGCGGCTGCAGGGCCGTGATTGGCTTGGCAACGTGGAAGTAGTGCGCGGCGATGTTCTCGATCCGCCCAGCTTGTCCGCTGTGATGCAAGATGTTGATGTCGTCTACTACTTGATCCACAGTATGGGCAGCGAACATCATTTTCACGAGCGTGATATGGCTGCGGCGCGCGCCTTTGGGCAAGCCGCCAAAGCCGCCGGGGTGCAGCGTATTGTCTACCTGGGCGGGCTGGGCGACCCGGACAGCGACTTGTCGATGCACCTGCGTTCTCGCCAGCAGACCGGCGACGTGCTACGGCAAGCCGGCGTGCCGGTCACCGAATTTCGCGCAGCGGTCATCGTGGGCTCGGGTTCGATTTCGTTCGAAATGATCCGCTATTTGACCGAGCGGGTGCCGATTATGGTCTGCCCAACGTGGGTCTATACGCGCATTCAACCGATCTCGATCCGCAATGTGCTCGACTACCTGGTTGCCGCCTTGGAAACGCCGGCGAGCAGTGACAAGATCATTGAAATTGGCGGCGC
>JAKSDJ010000881.1 GCA_022360155.1 Chloroflexales bacterium
GCCTCCTGCCGAGAACGCACCAGCACCGACCGACGCCTCCACACAACGTCCGACGAGGAACAGTGCAGCATGCGGCGATGCGATGATGAGGCATTTGAGTGTTCCAACACTCAAGAAAGGATAAACCGATGAAACACCCAACCAAATTGCAACCTACATCCTCCTTGACCCGCCGTCGCTCTCTGACAACTATGGGCGGGTTGGCGGGGGTCAGCACGCTGGCAGCATGCATGCCAGGTGAGCAGAGGGTTACATCCGAGGAGGCCAGAATGGACGCGACTGCTGATAAAGTAACGACGACGGACGAGGCTACAGACGTAGCAATAGCTGAGATGTACCAGGCGCCAGGGTTCCTATCCTATGCACTCGCGCCAGCCATGCTTGAGGTTGTGCAAGACCGTAACAACATCCTGCCGGTACGCCATCAAATGGGTGAGACCGCAATCCCCAAGAACCTCCAGCCGATCTCTGCCGATACGTCAACACTCGATATTCTACTCACCTTAGGTGTGGACCCTGTCGCTGCGAATTCCTCTTTTTTAACGGTAGCTTCGCTGTTCTGGGCAGGGATTCTTTTGACCAAAATCCCTGGGCCATTGTGCTGAACGATCTGGGAATCACGTTGGAGAAAGTCCCCGACACATTTGCTGAGGTGAGCATCGAGCGTCTGCCTGAGTGGGATGCCGATGTCCTCTTTGTGCTGGTGTGGTCAGATGATCAGGGCGAATTGCTCGGGTCGCCGCTGCTGCTGCAGCTCAATGCCGCCCGCCAGGGACAGGTACACGCGGTTCCACTTTTCGCTTGGGGCAGCATGTCTATCCTGGCCCTGACTGACGTGTTGAACGACCTCGAAACCTATCTACTCGACCAGGAGATCGACACAAGCTGGAAATCGGCGGAATAGCCAAGCGTCGCGTTGGAGCGTCCAAACGCTTCAACGTTTGAACGCTTTCCCTCGTTCGCCCAGTCGGACATATGAAGCGAGCGTAGTTGAAAGGACCAACCAATGACCCGAAACGACACGCCAATGACCGTAGACAGAACCACCACCGACGCAGTGGATCTTGACCAGCTCGCCCGCCGCGCGCCTGCCACCGACGATCTGCTCCAACTGGCCGACTGGCTGGCCGCCCACGGACCCGCCCACCTCAGCGCCATCGCGCGCATCGAGCTGGCCGAACAGCTGATCACCCGCCGTCGTTTCCTGATCGGGGCGGGGGCGCTCGGCCTCGGCGTAATTACGGGCTGTGGACCGGGCGAGCAGGCCGCAGCGCCCACCGCGACACTAGCGACCCGCACCGTGGACACGCGCTACGGCCCCGTCGACCTGCCCGCCAACCCCCAGCGCGTGCTGCCGCGCTTTTACGCTGTAATGGATTACGCGCTGGTGCTCAACCTGCCCCTGGTGGCACGAACCGGTTTCGGTTACAACTCCGTTGCCGCCTACCAGCAGACCGCCTATCCCGATGTGCTTGCTGATCTGCCTAACGTAACAACCTCGCCGGAGATTAACTACGAGCAGATCGCCGCGCTCCAACCCGACTGCATTATCGAGATCGCCACGGGCTTTGATGCGGAGCGCTATCAATTGCTTGCGGCCATCGCGCCGACGTTTTCGCTTTCGCCAACCGAAGCGGTGGAGGGCCTAAGTGCTGGGCGACCAACCTGGCGCGGCACGCTGCGCACGATTGCCCAGACCTTTGGGCGCGAAAGCACAGCTGAGCGGGTTATCGCCGCCTATGCGACCCGCGCCGCCGCCCTGCGCGCCCGGCTGGCCGCCCGCTGGGCGGATGCCACCTTCGCCGTGCTGCAGATACTGCCTGAAAGTCTCGTTATCCATGGGCGCGAAGCAGCGCACCAACATCAGATTCTGTTTACGGACCTGGGCCTGCGACCTGCGCCGTTTCTGACGCCTGATCCTCAGTTTGGCGTCTCCTTTGAGACCCTGCCCGAAGTGGATGCTGACGTGCTGTTGCTGCCGCTGAGTCCTCAACCCGGTTCAATCGAGCGCGACCGTACACCACTGAACGACATCCAGACCAATCCACTCTGGCAGCAACTGCCAGCCGTGGCGCAGGATCAGGTCTACGCGTTCCCAATCGAACTTGGCTACCCCACCCCGCTCACAGCCACAGCGTTTCTCGACTTCGTGGAGCAAACGTTGTTGGGTGGCACAGTGGCACGGTAGAGCGGTGGCGCAGTGGCGCAGTGGCGCCAACACTGTCACACCCACAAACGCGGGAGTCCAGTGAGCATGAGAATGGCTTCCCGCCGGCGCGGGCGGGAACGACACAGGTACGGCGGATCGTTCGTCCTGGCGGACCTATCGAGACATACAAAATGAAAGGACCAACCCAATGCCCTTCAACGACACGCTAACGACGCTGGATGGAACCACGACCGATGTCCTGGATCTGGCAGGCGTGGACCACGCCGTGCTGGATGATCTGTTCCGCTATGTCGCCGGTGTCGACCCGCAGGAAGTTTCGCCCAACCCGCTTTTGAACGAATAGACGTTGGAGCGTTCGAACGTTCAAATGCTCCAACGCTCCAATGTTCGACAAATAACCAACAACCAAGGACAAACACCATGAAACAGATCACCCACTTCCTCACCACCCTGCTGCTGCTGGCGCTGCTGGTAGCGTGCATGCCCGCGCCCGTCGAGACTGGCCAACAGGCAGCGGAACCTGCGGCCGACACCGCGGCCTCGGCTGCGAAAGCGACCACTGCAACCCAGATTGACCCGGCGGTCTTCAACGTAGAGCCGTCCGTAAGCGTCGTGGCGGAAGACAGTGAGACGCGTACAGTCCGCCACCCACTGGGGGAAACCACCCTGCCCGCTGCGCCGGAACGCAGCGTCGTCTTTGATGAAAACCTGGCCGACAGCTTGCTGGCGCTGGGTATCGCACCGGTTGGTTCGGTCACCTATTACGGTCTTGAAGGATTTTCGAAACACATTGCGCCGATGATGGACGAGGTGGCCAACATCGGACAATCTGGCAGCCCCAATTTGGAGCAGGTGGTTCTCTTACAGCCGGACCTGATCCTGAGCAGCACGTCTAGAGCGGAAGAAATCTATGAGCAGTTATCAGAAATTGCGCCCACAGTAACCGTTAACGACCAGTTCAGCTATCCGCTGCTGCGCTCGATAGCCCGCACGATGGGGGTAGAAGAGGAAGGCGAGGCGCGTATAGCAACCTATGAAGCGAAGGCCACCGCTGCGCGGGAGGCGCTGGCAGATGCAACGGCGGGCAAGAGTGTCGCGCTGTTGCGGGTCTTTGGCGCCGAACTGCGTGTCGAAGGGGGAATCGGTTATACCGGACCGGTTCTCTGGGAAGCGTTGGGGTTGACGCCCCATTCCGCGGTCAAGCTGGACACCTGGAATACAACGATCTCCCTGGAACAGATCCCCGAACTGACTGCCGATATCCTGTTTCTGATGCCGGAAATTGACGGTGCAGAGTTAGCGCAAAACTTGCAAGAAAATCCATTGTGGCAAGGCTTACCCGCCGTACAGAATGGGGAAGTCTATCTACTGGAAGACTATTCCCACTGGCTCACCTTTGGCATTTTGGCCAATGAAAAAGCCATCGACGATGTGTTGAACCAGCTCACGCCATAGCGTTCGCCAGAATTTTAGGAACTAGCAATGACATTACCCAATCCCGGAGAACTACACGAACCCGAACCTCGCTAGCCTCCCGGACGCCGAGAAGTTTCTTGACCGGCTGGCGCCGCTCATCTACCCCGACGTCTTTGACGGTCCGCTCACCGACGAGGAGGTGCAGGAGATTCTGGTCGGCGAGGCTGAGGCTGCCAAAACGTCCGCGGAGAGCTATCTGGTGACGATAATGGATATGCATGGGCGTGAACTGAAGTTTGATGCCGCCCCCCAGCGCATTGTTTGTCTACTCAATCGTTATGCACAGGAACTGGCTTTTATTGGCGTGGCCCCGGTCGCCGTCGGCGCCCCATGGACATTCAACGTCGCCCGTGATCCAATCAACTTTGGCGAACAGGCGGAAACCTTTGGACAGATTACGCAAGACCTGGAAATCGATTGGGAGCAAGTGGCAGCATACCAGCCCGACCTGATTATCGGGGAGGATACAATGCAAGCAGCGGCCGAAGAGATTGCCCCGCTGTATGCTCTCTCGTGGGATGCCAGTGTCGGGGAGACCATCGAGAACTTCATGACAGATGTTCGCAATTATGGCCGCATCTTCGGGATTGAAGCTGAGGTCGACGCCAAAATTCAAAACGTACTGGACCGTTTAGATGCCGACTATATTCTCATATCGGGCCTCTTTGTAGGAAATGAGGAAAATCAGGCTGCCCTTGACGAAATTTTCGAGACCCCGCTTTGGCAGTCGCTTAGCGCAGTGCAGGCAGGCAACGTCCACATCAGTGGCGTGAACTTTGGCGGCGGCGACAACGGCGTCATGCACTACATACTCGACGAACTGGCCGAAGCCTTTGGCGTAGAGGACCAGCTTAGCCCGAATCCATATGCCATAAAAAGCGAGATCCCGTGGTGGAAAGCGTTGAAGCGGAAAGCGATAAAGCAATTTGGAACACGCTTGGCGCAGTACAGAGTAGCAACGTATACGCCTTGGACGCACACTGGCACAGCTTCGGTCTGCTCTCGGCCCATAAGGTCATCGACGATATGTTCCGCATTTTAGAAAAAGAGGGCGTAAACCCCAGGAGCTTTAGCCTTGGGATAGAAGCCCTTTCCTCGCTTGAGCCGCTTCAGTCGTTGACAGAACGGGCGTGCTGCAGTATACTGAGCGCCTTTATATACTAAAGCTGGTATATGGAACTGCAACAGGTTAACAAGACCTGCCATACAGACCATCGCATCGTCTACAGTTGCCAGTACCACGTCATCTTCGGTCCGAAGTATCGCCGCAAGGTGCTGACGGACGCGGTGGCAGCCCGGATGAAAGCACTGGTGCGGGCAAAGCAGGCAGACTACGGCTATACCGTTATCGCGATGGAGCTGATGCCCGATCATGGCCATCTCCTCCGCGACGTTGATCCACGAGCCGGGATGAACGTCGTCGTAGGCACGATCAAAGGGTTCACCTCCCACGAACTCCGAGACGAGGTTCCCCGTCTCAAGAAGCGCCGGCCAACGCGCTGGACGCGCAGGAAGTTCATCTCGACGGTTGGCGCCGTCACGCTTGCTGTCGTGCCGCCGTACATCGAGCACCAGCAGGGCGTCTGATGCGCAAGGCGTACAAATACCGCATCTATCTTACGCACGGCCAGCGACGAATCGTTGAGCGCCAGCTTGAGGCGTGTCGCTGGTTGTACAACGAGACGCTTGCCACGCGCAAGAACGCCTGGGAGCAGGAACAGCGCAGCGTCGATTGGTGCGAGACCAAGCGAGCGCTGCCGCTGCTCAAAGACGTTCGTCCGTCGTTGAAGCGCGTGCATAGCCACGTGTTGCAGAACGTGACGGAGCGCGTCGAACTGGCATTCAAAGCCTTCTTTCGCCGGGTAAAGAAGGGCGCTGAACAAGTTGGATTCCCGCGCTTCAAGGGGAAGGGGCGCTACGACTCGATCACGTATCCGCAGCACGGGAACGGCGTGCGGCTGGACGGCAACCGCCTGATCCTCTCCAAAGTCGGCGCGGTGCATGTGGTACTGCATCGCCCGCTGAACGGCACACCCAAAACCGTCACGCTCACGCGGTCGCGTACGGGCAAGTGGTATGCCTGCTTCTCGTGTGAGGTTGCGCCAGTGCCTGTGCCGCCTACCGACGCGATGGCGGGTGTGGACGTAGGGCTGGCTTCGTTTGCCACCCTCTCCAATGGTGAGGAGATCGCCAACCCGCGTTTCTACCGTCGTGCTGAGGCCGACCTCAAGCGCGTCCAGAAGTTGAAAGACGCTGCCAAGAACGGCCAGCGGCGGGATGAGAGCCGACGCCGGAAGAAGGCGCTGGCGCACATTCACGAGCGGATTGCCAACCGGCGCTCGGACTTCGCCCACCAGCGGAGCCGTGAACTGGTAGACGCCTATCAGGTGATCGTGTTTGAGGATCTGGCCCGGCTGGAGATGGGCCAGTTCCAAATTGCTTTATCGCTTTCCGCTTCAACGCTTTCC
>JAKSDJ010000726.1 GCA_022360155.1 Chloroflexales bacterium
GCCGATTGCACATACACATGCGGATGGAACATGAATACGACTTCGCTGAGTTTGCGCTGATTCAAGGGGTTTGCTGGCCTGCCTGCTCGTCTGTATCCAAGCTCGTCGACAACTTGGAGCACCCGCGCGCGCAGCTCCGCATTCACATTGTCATGATTATTCAAGACACGTGAGACAGTGCCAACCGAGACGGCGGCGCGTTCGGCAATTGTTTTCACCGTAACCGTCATGCTCTGACCTACTGGCTGCTTTGCCTGATACGTTCCAGCGTATCGACGATTAATTTTTAGGCGGCAAAGGGATTGATGCCCTCTATACTATCACGATAATATGAATATGTCAATATCGTTCAATGAATATTCACCAAAAATATGAACATTTCTCATGCTAGCCGAGAATGAATTCCATAGCCTGATGAATTTTGACAATCAACCGTAATAGTTTGACGCAACGCCTCTCTTAGGCGGTTTAACGGCGGCACAGCAGCCTGAAGGCGGCATAACGAACGCCTTTTCCACGACCAATTGAGATCGCCAAGTTTCATTAGATTAATCAGAACCATACAAACGCTGCTGCTCACTTTTACTGATTAGCATAGCCTTTCTCGCAAAGTATAGACAGAATAGATCGCGAATAAACAAGTATGCCGCATATCGTGAAATTCACCAATGAACGTTCACCGCATAGCATCTTCAAATCACTCAGAACGCAAGCGATCGTCCATCGACTCCACCGAATTCGTGTTACTCAATACTGTGGAAGTTATGACGAAGCTTACGACGAACTAGGGCTGCGTCAACGTTGGCAATCATCCGCAGGTGAGCTGCCGATTCCCTGACAGATCGTCTCAGATCTGCGGCAAATCCGCGCCTACGTGCGTTATCTGCGCACTCTTGCCGAACATTGACAGAGCCTGCTACTCACAATAATTATTGACGAACGGCAACGCCAGGAGTACAATGACCATACTCAACTAGCAATGTCGTAATCTTACAGGTGGATATGGCTTCGGGCGATTAGCTCAGTCGGTTAGAGCGCTACGTTGACATCGTAGAGGTCAGTGGTTCGAATCCACTATCGCCCACCACCGCGTACTATGCCACGGGCTTTTCCCTTCGGCGCAGCACCAAGCCCTCGGTGATAGGTGGATAAGCGTGAATCGCTTCATCATTCTGCTGCTCATCTCGATCTTGTCCATCAGTTTCGGCGCTGGAATTGCTGCTTCCGTCGCTTTCAATACAACGCCCACCGAACTGCTCTGTCCCACTGGCCAAACCGTTTGGCTCGAAGGGTCTTCACCAGCGTATGAGTCGGTATTGGTCTACCTCAATCGCCAAGCAGTCGGCGGGGGCAGCGCCGATGGCGAGGGATTCTGGCGCGTGCCGCTCAAGACCAATGAACGTCCCGGCATCTATCCCATCGAGGTCCAAAGCCGGTCGAGTCGCAAGGTGCTAGCCCGCTTCACGTGCTTTGTCGATGTACCGCTCGACGCAACTCCGGTTTCTACTGATCCTTCCCGTCCGACAACCGCAACGACCCGCACGGCCACTACCCGACCAGCTACGACTCCAACTCGAACTGTTGCAGCCGCAACGACCGGCACAACAACCAACGGTACAGCGACAGCAGCAAGAACAACAACACCGAGGGCAACGGCAGCAAGAACAACGACACCGACAGCAACAGCGACAGCAGGGCCGACGCCAACCCAGATTACAATCAATGATATCCTGATCATCGGGGCGGGCGCTGATGAGCGCCAGGATTTCCCTAGTAATCCTGGTTTTGTTGATATTGAAAACAGAAGCGCTCAAGATATCGTTATGACCGGCTGGACGCTTCGTAATAGCTCCAAGACCAATAGTCCGATCTTTACCTTCCCTGAATATACACTTAAATCTGGCGAGGTGGTTACTGTTTGGACTGATACTGACGATAATACAGTCATCGATCTCTTTTGGAATCTCGACGAACCCGTTTGGGACGTTGGCAATGTCGCCTTGTTGCGCGACTCCCAGGAGCGTCAGATTTCGAACTGTATCGTCACATCCAACGGAACGTCTTGCACCGTCGATGAAACGACATATTTTCAACGGGACCAAATGTTCGTAGCGATCGTGCCAGAGCGATGAGGCAGTGCGATAACACGAATGTCCCCATGTTGCAATGGATGAGCGTAAATTGGTGTAAGATAGGCCCAGTACGTCCATCATAGCTTGTCAGCATTCAGGAGTCGCTGTGCGCATCTTCATTACTGGTATCACGGGGCCAGTTGGCAGTTTTCTGGCTGATTACTTATTAACGCTTCCCAATCTCGAGATTTATGCATTCAAGCGCTGGCGTAGCGATACACGACCTATCGAACATCTGCGCGGGCGGGTCACGTTTCATGAAGGCGATATCGAAGATCCGTTTTCCATAGCCCGCGCTATCGAGCGCGCCAAACCCGATCGGGTCTATCATCTGGCCGCCCAGAGCTACCCCAGCGAGTCCTGGGAGGCGCCGGTCGCGACGATGCGGGTCAATGTCGAGGGGACGATCAATCTGCTCGAAGCAGTGCGTTGCCACTGCCCCAATGCACGGGTCCATATCGCTGGAACAAGCGCTCAGTACGGCTGGGTTGCGCCCGACGAAGTCCCGATCAAGGAGATGCATCCCATGCGTCCGGCCAGCCCATACGGCGTCAGCAAGGTAGCCGCCGAGCTGACCGGGCTGCAATATCACGACAGCTACGGCCTGCATGTGGTCGTGACGCGCTCGTTCAACCACGTTGGGCCGCGGCAGGGCGACCGCTGCTCCATCCAGACTTTCTGCCGGCAAATGGCTGCCATCGAGGCCGGTCGGCAGGGACCAGCGCTGCATGTGGGCAACCTGGAAGCGCGGCGCGACTTCACGCACACCGCCGATGTGGCGCGGGCGCTCTGGTTGTTGCTCGAACACGGCGCACCCGGCGAGGTCTACAATCTCTGTTCGGGACAAGCCACGCAGATCGGCGATATCGTCGCCATGGTGCGGCAGCAGGGTCGCGCGCCGGTCGAGGTTGTCGTCGATCCGGCGCGTCTGCGCCCGGTCGATGAGCCGATCTTACTGGGCGATCCCGGCAAGCTCCACGCTGCCACGGATTGGACGCCGCAGATCGGGATGGAGCAAATTGTCAGCGAGTTGCTGGAATATTGGCGCCAGCAGATTCTTACGTCGTAGCTTCACGCTATCACCTTCTATTTGTCTGCATGGGCACACTCTACGTCGTCAGTACACCGATCGGCAACCTCGAAGACGTGACCCTGCGCGCGCTGCGGGTTTTGCGCGCGGCGACCTTGATCGCCGCCGAAGATACCCGCTACGCGATGCGCATGCTTGGGCGCTATGATGTTCATGTTCCCTGCATCTCCTACCACGAGCACAACAAACTGAGCCGCCTCGACGAGATTCTGGCGGCGCTGGCGCAGGGTGATGTCGCGCTTATCTCTGACGCGGGTACGCCGGCCCTCTCCGATCCTGGGTTTGAGCTGGTGTTCGCCTGCATCAACGCAGGCTTCACCGTTTCGCCGATACCCGGCCCCAGCGCGCCAATTGCCGCCCTCGTCGCATCGGGACTGCCCACCGATCGATTTCTCTTCGTGGGCTTTCTTCCCCGCCGCAGCACAGAACGGCGCGCCCTGTTGGCCGATCTCGCCACGATCACCGTCACCCTGATCTGCTTCGAAGCGCCCCACCGCCTCATCGATGCGTTGTCTGATGCGATGGAGGTATTGGGTGATCGGCAGATTGCGGTCGCAAACGATTTGACCAAGCTGCACGAGGAGTTTCTACGCGGGCGGATCAGCGAAGTGATTGCCCAGTATAGCGACCGCCGCCCGCGCGGCGAGTTTACCCTGGTGATCGAAGGCCGCCCGATTCTGACTGATAACAAACGCTTGCGCCAGCGGGTTCAGCTTGCGCCCGAAGAGGGCAGCGACACGCCGCCGAGTGAAGCCGAAATCGTGCGCCGCCTCCAAGCTCTGCGCGAGCAAGGCAAAAGCGGTAGCGCCGCCGCCCGCATCGTCGCTCGAGATTTGCATGTACAGAAAAGCATCGTTTATCAGATCTGGCTGAGTATGACGCACGATGATGCATAGGACGATTTTGATCCAGCCAGTTTTCGACAAGTTTTGGTATACTGACTTGCGAGGCTCAATTTGAGGAGACAATCATGCCCCTTTTTCGCCCTTCATGGCGCGCTATTGCCCTTGTAGCCGGTATTATTATCGCTGTCAATGCCGCGCTCCTCATGAGCGCAACGCCGGGACCATCGCGCACTTTGCCAACTGTTACGCCGCAGCCATCACCGGCTAAGGTAGTAGGCGCAGTGCAGGCGCAAAGCACGATGGCGCCGGAGCCAGCCCCGCCGCCAACCACTATGCCGCCTACGCCAGTATGGACGCCAACCCCAACAAGACCGACGGTTATTCCAACGCCATCGCCACGACCGGCGGGAACACCCTGGCGCGTCGGCCTGCAGGTGGGGCACTGGAAATCGAGCGAGTTGCCCGAAGAGTTGGCCCGGTTGCGAAACTCGACCGGAGCATACTACGGCGGCATCAACGAAGCCGAGCTCAATCTGGACATTGCCCAACGCGTCAAGCCCTTGCTCGAAGCGCAAGGCGTGATTGTCGATCTCTTGCCGGCGACTGTGCCGCCATCCTACGATGCCGACGCCTTTATCGCCATCCACGCCGATGGTTCGTCCAGCGCGCGCGTGCGCGGCTGGAAAGTCGCCACACCATGGCGCACATCGCCAGCGTCACAGCAGCTTCGTGACGCTATGGCGACCAGCTACAGCCAAGCAACCGGCCTGCCCCAAGATCTCAACGGGATTACCTTTAATATGCGCGGCTACTATGCTTTTAGCTATCGCCGCCACACCCACGCCATTGCGCGCACAACCCCGGCAATTATCCTCGAAATGGGCTTTATGACCAACGCCTCCGACCGAGCCGTTATGTTTGGGCAAGCCGACCGCGTGGCCCAGGGGATCGCCGACGGGGCGATGAACTACCTGCGCGCGCGTGACCCACTCGATGGCGCGGCGCTGCTCCCGCCTGAGTTCCCAGTGCTACGCGCGATACCGTCCGGCACTGTGTTGCGCGCCACGCCCCGCGATGATGCCCGCGTCCTTGCCACGATCGATCCGGAACAACGGATTATTCCGTTTAGGCTGCACGACGGGTGGTACGAAGTGGTTGTGCGCGGGAAATGGCGGATGATCGGCTGGGTCCGCGCCGATCAGGTCGAGGCGACCAGCGAACAACTGAACCTGCCGACACCGACCAACCCGTAGCGGTGCGGCGCAGAGAAGAGCGACAAGATAGAGCCGCGTCAACATTGACACGGCTCTATTCTATTCTTCGGCTGTCACAGACACCACATCTGGCATGTCGGCGGGCTCAGTGCCTGGCATGTTCAGCGAGTCTTTCAACAGTTAATCGGTCGTTAGATTGAACAACTTCGCTACCATAGACGACGGCAAGGTTTTCAGGCTGAGCACAGCGTAGACTCGCACAGTAATAGCCTTCCAAAATTTGTGAGGATGACAGCCTATGAGCGGAGGCGAGTCCTTTCGCTCCGCTCATAAGCGAGCATCGCGCCGGAGCGAAACAGATGCAACAAATAGTTAGGCATCTCGATTAAGGACATCATCTTTCAATGTCTTAGCCACACCCACTGCTTCTGCAATCAGATCATCCGCCAAGTCCAACTCCCGCAGCGCTTGCTCCAGATCTTCCAGAACCGCGTCGAAGTGCTGCGCCGATAGCCCCTTTTCATGGACTAAATGCGCGTGGACCGTCCGCATCGACCGGCCAGAATAAGGGGGGCGTCCCCCGAATGCAAATTTCAGGAACGCCTTCTGGTGGGCAGATTGGCGCTCCATATCCACACCATCGAAGAAGTGTCGAATCCGATCATCCGCCAGCACGATTTGATAAAACCGCTCTACCGCCGCATCGACCGCGATCTCACCGCCGATCCGTTCGAAGAGAGAAGCCATTCATACCTCCACAAAAACATCGCTACAAACATCCTGAGATCAGGATTGTTTTCTTGACCATCTTCAAACGGCTTGCAACGGTAATGGCAAGGGGCTTGCACTCACGCGCCTTGACCAGCTATTGAAGCCGTAGCACCGCCTTCTACAACAACAACGCTCGTGTCAATGTGCGTCTTTAGCATGCTGCTATCATTACTGAAGGGACACTCTGAAGATAAAGAATTATACCATTTTTGTAAAAAGGTGCGATCAAGCGACCTCAAGGCCAGTCTTCAGTCGCTGTCAAGGCACACTGTATTGAGGTAACGTCAAGATCGCAGCGCGCGCAGGCCGCAGGCGGTCGGCTTGCACACGCTTGTTTGGGCGTTCCACTGCTCAATCGGCGTGGATAAAAGCATGCACCAACTGGTTAAACTTGGCAGGGTATTCCAAATATACCAAATGACCCGCGGATGATACGACGATGCGCTGCGCCCGACGCAGCCCAAACTCAATCGCACCAGCATGGGCATGCACATCACCAATGTCAGCTTCGCCTATAATGATCAAGGTTGGATGATTGAGTCGCGCAAGATCAGCCGCTGTCGGGCTGGGTGGTGGCTGAATAAAGTGCTGGGGGTTAATCAGTGCATTGGGGTTCGCTTGCAGCAAAGCGCGGATGCGATCACGCGCCTGCGGCTTATCGCCCGCGACGAGATACGGATCGCTCGCCCAACGCTCAATCGTTGCCGCCATATCCCGCGCTTCGACAAGCGGACGGAACAACTCCTGCATGCGGCGGTGAAATTGCTCCGAAAAGCTCAATCCTGTCAACGTCGAGCCAACCAACACCAGCCGTTGGACGCGCGTGGGATACGCCAACGTAAAATCCAGGGCTAGACCGCCGCCGCCGGACGCCCCTACCAGAATAGCGTCATCAATGCTAAGGCGATCCATTAATTGCTGCAGATCCGCGATATTTGAATAGGGCTGATCAGGGAGGACGGATCCGCCATACCCCCGGCGGTCGTAGCGCACAACCCGATGGGTTGTAGCAAACGCGGCAACTTGTTCATCCCAGACGCTTGAGGGAAGTAGCCCATCATGAATGAAGACAATCGATGAGCCATGACCAACCACGTCGTAGAACAGATTATAGCCATCAGACATACACATGTGCATGGGAGCGCCTCCAAATATATACTAGTGCTACAACGAGACTTCCAGCTGTAACGTATTGAAACTGTCGATGTCACCCTGAGCCCTTCGGCTTCGCTCAGGGCCGGCTCCACGAAGGGTCTCACACTCGCTGGCAAGGAGATTCTTCACTGCGCCAGGCCTGAGCCCTTCGGCTTCGCTCAGGACCGGCCCGCCGAAGGGTTCGGCATAACATGGCTCGTTGTAGTACAGCAATATGCTGCTTTTAGCGCAGCATATATACCGAAGTGCGATCATGACGTTCAGGTGCAAAGACCGAACGAACCAGCGTAATCAGTCGGTGCTTCTATGTGCAGAATACATCATGAACGACTCTTGGTCAAAACTGCCGAAGCCATTAATGTGAACAGAGATCCGAACCGTCTGCATTGGCGCAATATTGTACGAGATTTCGATGCGTACGAGCCAGGCTTTGAAGGCGGCAATGCGTTCCGATTGGGCAATGCATGTTCAATCAGCACCCTTGTTTGACAGAACGCCGGGGCGCCTTACAACCGGCCAATCCAGCCAGACTTTACAAAAGTTCAGATTGTACTCTTCTTCTGAACATGGTATAATCGTTGTGCCCAATAAACAATTCTGAAGTTTTGTCGCAACAGCGTTGGTTGCTTCTACAGCAGTTCACAGCGGTTGTTCTGCTATGTTTGTGCATAGGCTAAAGCGCCTCGTTCCGTCGATCAACACGAAATGGGCGAATGTAGTAGCGTATTCAACCATAAAGGCTGACACGCCCTAGGAGATTGCAGCTTTCGGCGGGTATTTCTGTATCTTTGCTAAGTGTATTCGTAATGTACTTAGCGGTATAGAACCATATATCGCTTGACCATACAGAAAGCCAAAGCCATCATTCGCTCTAAACGGGAATCGTTGGCCGCTCTCGGGTATACGGTTCTCACGCAAAGTGCGGCAATCAATAGTAGTCTCTGCAGTATGTTGATTTTTTGCTGAGATCCAGGTTATGACACTAGCGGTTGTAGCCAGGCAATATTATATAGAACGCGAAACTGCTTGGTTGTTGTAGGTGATTGGCTCAGGTATTTCGTTGCGTGGTAAGCAATTACCACGCAATGTGCCGAAAGATGTGAGCGCGTCTCGTGGAATGCAATGATTCGTGTGGATTATAGCGCCAGTGGCGGGATGATCACGACTGGATACCACCGCCAAATCAAGGTCGGGGCGGCTACAGCTGTGACATACCGCAATCCTATTTCAATGACAGCAGCCTGAAAATCCAGGCTATCGCCAGCGGGAGAGTCAGGCGCCGTCTAGCGCACAGGGTTAGCTATGCGCCGTATCAAAACCTGAAACGGGTCGCCAGCTATCGCTGCTTGGGGCTTGAATGTCCAATTCTTCGGCATTTACCCATCAATCGCACAACATTGTGTGAATGCCCACAGAACAGCCTATGGGCGCAAACAACGGGCTTTCCGACACGACACGCCTCTGCAATGGATGTCTCCCAGAGAAATCCCGATCAATCAATTGGAGATCGCGCCCAACACCCCACCATATTGGGATCGCTCCAGCTACATGCCACCTTCTTGGGGTGTGCCCGCATTATCGATCATCGGAACCGCATAATGCTTGCCCACAGTCTGCGCAACCAACGGCTGACGCTGCGGCACAAAGGGCGTGGTACGCTAAAGTTTTTTCCAAGTTTAAGGAGGCAAACGTATGAAGTTGAATGGGTTTTTCCGGATGCTTTTGGTGATGGTAGCGCTGAGCATGGCGGCGGCCTGCGGCAGCGCACCGAGTGGCGGACCTGATGCGACAAACAACCCATCCAGTTCCGACACAACGACAACAACAGATTCTGCGCCGAACCAGACGGTTGGAGAGCCACAACGCGGCGGGATAGTGACGGTTGGGTTATTCCAGGAACCAACCACAACGAATTCCTATTTTACAACCAAGAGCGTCGACGGCTATGTTTCGAATCTTGTTTTTGAACCGTTGGTCCAAGTCAACACAGAGAGTCAGTATGAACCATCTCTTGCGGTTGAAGTGCCAACCTTACAAAACGGAGGCGTTTCGGAAGATGGAAAGACCATAACCTACAAACTGGCGCAGGATGTCATCTGGTCCGATGGCGAGCCATTCACCAGCGCTGATGTGAAGTTTACGTATGACGTCATTATGAACGACGCGAATCCCGTGGTGAGCCGGGGTATCTATCAAGATATCGGCGCGATCGAAACACCCGATCCCTATACCGTGATCGTCAAGTGGGAGAACTTCTACGCGCCTTATCTGCGGGCTTTTAGCGGGGGTATCTTGCCGGCGCATGTGTTCGGCGGCAATACCGATATTAGCAAATCCGACTTTGACCGTAACCCGGTTGGCACGGGGCCTTTTGTGGTCAAAGAATGGATCGCCGCCGACCATATCACCTTTGTGCCCAATCCGAACTATCGCGAAGCCGGCAAACCGTACGTTGATCAAATCATTTTCAAGATTGTGCCCAATCCAGATGTCGCAACAGAACAATTGAAGGCAGGACAGCTTGATGTGGTGATGAATCTGCGGGCGGATCAAGTTGCGACCATCGAGCAGGCCAACGATCCATCGCTGGTTGTGATGACCTCAAAAGCAGCAAGCGTGGAGCGGGTCACGTTTAATCTAGCCCAACCAGGCGATCCAGCCGACCCCAGCGTTCCACATCCGGTTCTGTCGGATATCAAGGTGCGCCAAGCGCTAGAACTCGCCACACCGCGCCGCGACATCGTCGAAAAGCTGATCGGCCCGGGCAAGGCGGATTTGACCGGTTCAACCATTCCGATTGGGTGGGCAGCTGATCCCTCCATCACTATGGTCGAATACGACATCGACCAGGCCAAACAGATCCTGGATGAAGCGAGCTGGATCGACACCGATGGCGATGGCATCCGCGAGAAGGACGGTCAGAAGTTGCAATTCAGCATCACAAGCACCTCCGAAAAACTACGGAGCTTGATCATGCAACTGTTGGCGGAGCGCTGGCAAGAGATCGGCGTCCAGCTTGACGTCAAGAATGTCGACTCATCGGTATTATTCGGTTCATGGGGCGAGAACGGTTTGCTCACCCGAGGGAATTTCGAGGCCGCAGTATTTGCCAGTAGCTACAGTATCGATCCGCAGACGCACATCTTCTCGCGTTATCATAGTTTGAGCATTGCGACGCCTGAAAATGGTGGACAGGGAACTAATTACAGTCGTTTGAACGATCCCGATTTGGATCAGCTCATCGATGTAGCAGGATCGACGCCTGACCAGGATGAGCGGATAGGATTGTATCGCCAGATCAATCAGCAGATCAACGCACAACACAGCAATATCTGGTTATATGCGCGGATCGGGATGGACGCCCATCGTGACCGGGTACAGGGCCTCGTGCCCCATCCGTGGGCCAGTGCGACATTCAATACCGAAGACTGGTATGTCGTAGAGTAAGAGATATCCGATTGGGCGAAGAGGATTTCTGTTTAGGCTATGGTTGTAGTGCGCTACAACCATAGCCTTAGGTGACAAGACGAGGCGGCGCACCGGGGGATCGTTCCTGTTTCTTGAGTGAGGTGTCCATGAGCAGATATGTCGTACGACGACTCCTTCAAGCCATTCCACTGCTGATCTTCATCAGCGCAATGGTATTTGGCCTGTTGCAACTCGTGCCGGGAGGTCCGCTGGCGGCGTATGCGGAAAACCCCGACATAA
>JAKSDJ010000500.1 GCA_022360155.1 Chloroflexales bacterium
CATCAATGGTATAGCCAAAATCGTAACTCAAAGCTACCCCTTTTCTCTATAGTTATAAACAGGAAGCACATTGTGTCGCACGTTGAGACAGGAACAAGCGCCCTCGCGCAACAGTAGCGTAGCGTTACGAAACTGCCAAATGCTTAAACTGTTCGCATCGCTGATTCCAATGTGCTGCGGCCATGGTGCGAGTTGCGTCAGGTACACAGAACAGGCGCAGTAGAAAATGAAACCGAATGCACTATTGAAGTTCAAACCAAGTAATTCGGAGTCAATAAGCTTATCAAAATTTCGAGCGTCAGGAAATTGAGACACATTATAGCGGTTATGCGGGCAATGTCAAGAGTTTTACGAGTTATGCAGGTCTGCATCAAAGTCCTGCAATAGCACGCAGATGACCCAAATGGGCGCTAATAACAGAAGATCAAACGTGTCAACGTGCGCCCGCCTTGTCAACTCGCGTCCTCAGGCGTACACGTTCAAGGGCGGACAGAACATCTGGGCGTTGGGATGCATCGTTTCCCCTCTCCCCCTGTGGGAGTTCAGGGGCGGACAGAACGTTTGGACGAATTCGGTGTTTGAGGCGTTGGGATGCGCGATATTCCCTCTCCCCCTAACCCCCGCTCCCGCCCCCCTTGATCCCCCCGCACGCGGGGGGGTGTGGGAGAGGGGGAACAGGTCGCATCAGGAAGCGGCACATCTCGTTTCGAACATGGGTACGGGCCGCCCCTCTCCCGCCCCCCTTGATCCCCCCGCACGCGGGGGGGTGTGGGAGAAGGAGAACAGGCCGCACCAGGAGGCGGCAAACCTCGCCCCGAACCTGGGCGCTGCCCGCCCTAAAGCACACACGGGGGTTGCGCGTCTACGCCGCCTCGCCGTCGCGTGTATTCCAGAATATACGTCACTCTGGAAACGGTCGTCGTAAACATGAAATACAGGGTTGCAACATCGTCGTTCCAGGGTGTTCACAGGCGCGCCGCCCGCCTTACTGAAAGGTTGACATCTGCTTGAAGCAGCGGTATCAATACTGTAGAGAGGGGTCCGCCAAGACCAATACTTTTCAAAATAAGACCTTTAAGGTCTTGATATAGATGCTTTCGGAAGCCTTCCCAAGATCTTAAAGGTCTTCCATCGCGCTTATCCGAAAAGTATTGCTGTTAAGACCGCACAAGGGAGAGATAGACATGAAACGCAAACGACTACACAAGCTTTTAGCATTATGGTCGGCGCTTATTCTGTTAAGCGTCCAGCATACCGCGATGGTTGCGGCTGAGTCACCCATTGTTCACGCCGTGTTATTCTATTCACCCGCCTGCGGCCACTGCCACGTGGTCATTACCGAGGTTTTGCCCCCGCTGTCCGAACAGTACGGCGATCAGTTGCAGATTGTGGGGGTGAATACCGCCGAACCAGAAGGTCAAACCCTGTATCAAGCCGCTATCGAGCGTTTCGACATCCCAGCTGAGCGGCGGGGCGTGCCTACGCTGATCCTTGCTGAGACCGTCCTGGTCGGCTCGCTCGAGATCCCCGAGCAGCTCCCGGCTCTGATCGAGGAACACCTCGCAGCAGGCGGCGTCGATTGGCCCGCTATCCCCGGATTAGCGGCAGGCTTGTTGGCAAACGAGAGCGCCGCCGGCCCAACGCCAGCGTCTTCGCCCGATCAGGCGCCCGATCCGGCATCCGATCCCGACGCGATAGCTCCGCTGAACGGGCCTGCCGCCGCGAGCGCTCCTGCGGCGGATGATCTCATGAGCAAGCTGCAGCGTGATCCGGTCGGGAATGCTTTGTCTATCCTTTTACTGGCGGGAATGCTGGTGGTGGTTGGGTATGTTTTGAACGGGATGCGGCGGGCTTGGCATGCGCCGTCAAAAGGCATCTTTTGGGCGAGCGCGCGCCAGGGTTGGCGCGGCTGGGCCGTGGCGCTGCTCTGTCTCGTCGGTTTGGGCGTATCGGTCTACATGGCCTATGTCGAGACAACGCACACCACTGCTGTCTGCGGCCCCATCGGCGACTGCAACACGGTGCAGCAAAGCCCTTACGCGGCGCTCTTTGGGCTGATTCCCATCGGAGTGCTTGGCGTTCTGGGCTATGCGACCATGCTGGCCGCCTGGGCTGGGATGCACTGGGGGCGGGGGCGGTTCAGGAGTGTGTCGGGGTCAGCGCTGTTCGGCATGGCGCTGTTCGGCACGCTGTTTTCGATATACCTCACATTCTTGGAGCCGTTTGTGATCGGCGCAACCTGTCTGTGGTGTTTGACCTCGGCCGTGAGCATAACGCTCATCCTGTACGCCTTGGCCGGATCAATGCCGCTCTACACGCGAACAAATAGGCGCGGGGCGCGAGCATGAATGTTGGTTTGCGTTGATGAGTCGAAACGCAAGCTTCGTGCAAACGGTGCTGCTGATCGGGCCGTGATTTGAGCATTACACGGTTATCCATCTTCCGTACCTCGATCTCTCAACTGCATTGGTGCATGTAACCTTCGGACTTTGACAGGCTCTGTGGGCTTGGCGCACCACCTTGGCAACATCAACTCCGTGGTCGCCCACTAGCGCAAACGACCGTTGAGCCGTTCCCGCACGCTTTGCTTTCGCTACTGCAGAAAAGCACAATGCATCGTCCTTTGTGACGGAAAGTCCTTGGGTGATAAGCGCTACTGATAGCCGTTACGCAGCTTGGAACAGAGCATATTGAACCGGGATTCGGCTCTCGCGAAGAAGCAGTTAAAAATTTGCCAGGTCTGAATGAAACGCGGTTGTGGCCAGGCATCCAGCACACTATTGATAGGTTCGTGTGGTCGTCTTAGCAAGTATCTCTTAGCGTAGCAGCCATGCATCTATCTAGATGAGGTGCGGTGCTTGCTTTGTTTCAGGCTGGCAAAGATTTTACTATCGAAATCAGATGAATGATGCGTATGCGTTACGCGTATGCATCATTCGGGTCAACCGCTGACCCATCTGCTCCTCGATTCTGTGCCAGACATCCCGGTCACGCAAGGCCCGCAGACAGATGGCTAGTCTGTCAGCGGGGAAAGCCCGGTCTCGCACCGGCTGACCGCTCAACGTGGTCAGCATCATCCGATGACGCGCTCCCCATTGCTGTACCGACTCCATCAGATGATGCTGTTCGCTCAGAATATGCACCAGCCACAACGTCATCACCCTGCCAGTTCCTTCAGGGGCGGAAAGAACATTTGGACGAATTCGGTGTTTGAGGCGTTGGGATGCGTGGTATTCCCTCTCCTCCTAACCCCCGCTCCCGCCCCTCTCAGGGGTAGGTTTTTTACTTTCCGTCGGACGAATGCTGCATCAGGAAGCGGCAAATGAAGACTTGTACGTCAGAGATGTTTTCCGCATCAGAATGCGCTTTGTCAAAAAAGTCTACACTTGAGAGCTCTCCCGCCCCCCCTTGATCCCCCCGCACGCGGGGGGTTGTGGTGTTGCGCGTAAGCATGTTGCGAAGCTGCCCCTTGATCCCCCCGCACGCGGGGGGTTGTGGGAGCGGGGGAACCGGCCGCATCAGGAAGCGGCGCATCTCGTTTCGAACATGGGTGCTGTCCGCCCCTAAAGCCAGTTCCCGTGTGGGTTGGTGTGACTGTCGAGCATGGACTGAATGCCCATCCGCTCCAGCATCCCAGAGCTGACTGGAATATCATCTACTCATTCGACGCTTGGTTTGTTCAGTTCGATACTCGTCATAATCTACGCGTATCGCCAATCTTTCATTTATCCTCCAGTTTCAGCGAACGTCGAGGTTTCAGATTGGAAAGGGGTCTTTGGTATAGTGGACCCTGACAAAGGGGGCCACTATATTGGGACACAGTCACATCTTTGGGTGTTTGAACGCATTTGGGGGTTTGAATGTACTCACACTACTGGAGGTGCAATTGCCAAATAAGTAAGTAAATGATGATGGTAACCTGCGATGCTTGAAAGTTCGGTTCTTCCTCGACTCCATTCAGCGCATGCTCTGCCAATTTACCAAGGCGGAGTAAATGATGGAGGATGAGCGATGAGATGTTGGGCGCGCTCTTAGGTACGTTATAGCAGAAAGGTTTAAGTTTGTGCCACGTATAATACGCCCGGTTTCGCTCATTATCACCCTTATCCTGCTTATTTCTCTGGTTCCCATTAATCAGGCGGAGTCTAAGCATACATCCTACCCTTCAACCACTGACCCCTCCCTTACAGCCGCTCAAACCTCATCAAACGCCACCCCAGAAAACAATAATTTTGAAACCGCAAGCACATTCCTCGGCTCCGACGAAGTATTGAAGAATGCAAATTTTTCAACCGGCCGACACGCACTAGACCCATCAACGTATCCAACAAATTATGACTTTGCTGATGGTACGTTACAGGGATGGAGCCCTTCCGATAACACCCAAGTTCGAGTGGTAGACGATTCGGATAGCGCCTCTGGTGCGTATCTTTGGCTGGATGGTGTGAATCAATGGGCTTTGTCCTCACAATTTACAGTCCCGTCGGATGCGCAGAGTCTCCATTTCGATTACATGAGTTGGGCCAAACGAGACGCAAATGAGCAGTCTCGCCTCTGGGTGGAAGTCTTCAGCGGCGCCGATTTTAGCGTATCTACCTTGATCGGAACGGCTTTGGGCGACCATAATCAGAATTGGCAAGAGGCCGTATTCGATATTCAGGCCTTTCAAGGGCAAACTATTAAGTTACGCTTTCGTACTGATGATCATCGACGTCGAGACGGGCGTGCCCGCATCGATAACCTCTCACTTCGTAAAGAAGTTCCCGAGTGGACTCCCTCTGATGCTCGGCAAGTTTCTATTGTCCAAATTGAGGATGATAACGGTATTGAAGGCGGTTATCTTATGCTGAATGGTGTTGATCAATCAGCATTATCTTCAGCGTTTTCTGTACCGATAAAGGCTCAGAGTTTACATTTTGCCTATAACAGTTGGGCTGAACGAAACGCAAATGAACAATCTCGCCTTTGGGTGGAAGTCTTCAGCGGCGCCGACTTTGGCGTCTACACTTTGTTAGGTGAGATTAAAGGGTCGTATAATCAAGGATGGCAATGGACCGCTTTGGATTTGCAGTCTTTTCAGGGCCAAACCATTAAG